>SLIY01000144.1 GCA_007135385.1 Leptolyngbyaceae cyanobacterium CSSed165cm_216 | reverse complement strand
TGGTCAGGCCAAAACACCCGTTGGCTCGCAGAGGGCTTGAGCCGGATGAGGGGAAACTATCAAGTCCGGTTCTTAGGGGGGAGAGGGGCAGCGATGTCTTTCTCTCCTACCCAACAACATTACTTGGGTTTAGGTGGGCGGCGCTATATTGGTTCGCCTAAGCAACCTACTTTCACAGTTTATACTCTCGTAGAGAGTGAGTATGAGTTACAGCAATTTCGGATTGGCGACGCTTTAATTTCTCCGACATTTCCAAGCTTGAGCGTAAGGATTGATCACCTCTTTGGTTAGCCCTTGCTGCTGGCCCACGGTTTCCGTTGCTCCGTAAAATAGACTCTGATGACAACACGCCGGACAGTTATTGATAGTCAACGGTAGAATGAGGTTTCCGACATCTGTCCCAGCAACCCAGCTCACCAGAAATCAAGGGTCTCAGCGCTTGCTCAGAAAAGTGTCCAGATTACTTGATCAGAATTAGCCATCGGGAGAATGAAACTGAGCCAGGTTGCCTTGCTTTCCCTATACTTTGTTCATAGCTCACATCCGTGAGACCCCTGATAAAGCCAGCGTTATCAAGCGAATCTAGAGATGGATGTAATTGATCTTCAACCCGTGACGGCCGTGACTGGAGAGCATAGCCCCACGGCACAGCCCCAAGCTAAGGCCAAATCCCTACGGCAGTTGCCGATTAACCCCAACCACTGGTATGTGGTGGCCCAGAGTGCGGAGTTGACGGATAAACCCCTGGCCAGAACCCTATGGCATCAGCCGATTGTACTGTACCGCAATGGCGACGGTCAGGTAGCGGCCCTGGAAGACCGCTGCCCCCACCGCCAGGTGAAGCTAAGTGAAGGGCAGGTGGACGGAGATGACCTGGTCTGTGCTTACCACGGCTGGCACTTTACCGCTGACGGTCGCTGCGCCCATATCCCCTATCTTGGCTCCCAGCAAAAGCTGCCCACCTGCACCCTGCGTCAATATCCCGTCAAAGAGCAGGATGGGTTCATCTGGCTGTTCCCTGGTGATCCAGCCCTGGCGGAGGATAATCCCCCCATGGGCGTACCCGAGTGGGACCACCTCAACTACATTGGTTCGGTGGCGCTGATCGACGTACGGGCCCACTATTCGTTTTTAATTGAAAACCTGATGGACATGTACCACGGTCACCTGCATGGGGGAGCGCAGGTGTGGGCCAATCCGGTGCTGGCAGACTTGACGGCTGACCAGAATCATGTCCATGCCCACTACGACGCCGAAAGCTACTACCGCATCGACAAGATTTGGTCCGTCTCCCAGTTATTCATTCCGGCCCTGCGTAAGTTGCACCCCGAACCCCTGGATGTGTACTATCACTACCCCCACTGGGCCTCGACCTTGGGGGACGATTTCAAAATTTACTGTCTGTTTGCCCCAGTCAGCGAAACCCACACCCGCGCTTATCTACTGCACTTTACCTCGTTGAATCGGTTCCCGAATCTGCACAAGTCGCCCCTGGCCGTGCGGCGGTTTTTCAAAACTAGCTTTACCAACTCCGCCAGCTTTGTGCTGCGCCGCCTGGTGCGCGAAGATGTGCTGATGCTAGAGCAAGAGCAACAGGCTTACCAGCAACATCCCAACTACAAAGGTCCGGAACTGAACCGCACCCTGACAGCGGTGCAGCAGCTGATTCGCCATCAGGCCGCAGGGGGCTAGGGTCCAGTGATGGCTCCCGATATTTTGGCTCTGGATTTTGATGGCGTTGTCTGCGACGGTCTATTGGAATACTTTCAAACCGCCTGGCAAGCTTATTGCCAGGTCTTTCAGCCCCAGGTAACCATCCCTCCAGGGGGATTGGCCGAACGGTTCTATCCCCTGCGTCCGGTGGTGGAGTCGGGCTGGGAGATGCCCCTGGTGCTGTATGGGCTGCTGACTGGGGTGGCCGATGCTTACATCTTGGACCACTGGCCCCAGTTAGTCCCCCAGTTGTTAACCCAGGCTGGGGTGGACGCGGCTCGCTTGGGCCAGGCGGTGGACGGGGTCCGCGATCGCTGGATTTCTGGCGACTTAGAAAGCTGGTTAGCCCTGCACCGCTTTTATCCTGGGGTGTTGCCCCGGGTGCAGCAAGCTCTGGAGCAGGGGGTGCAGGTGAGGGTTATTTCCACCAAAGAGGGGCGGTTTATTCAGCAATTGCTGGCCCAGCAAGGGATAGCCCTGGCCCCAGATTGGATCTTGGGTAAAGAGATCAACCAGCCCAAATACGAGACCCTACGACAGCTCAAAACCGCCGACGATGAAGCTGCTCCAGTCATTTGGTTTGTGGAAGACCGCATCAAAGCCCTGCAAGCGGTACAGCGGCAGCCAGACCTGGCAGACCTGCCGCTGTTTTTAGCCGACTGGGGCTACAACACAGCGCCCGATCGCGCGATCGCGGCCCAATCTGACCGGATTCACAGCCTCACCCTCGAACAGTTTGCCGGTCCCTTCCAGACTTGGGGGTAGATAAGACGGTTTGCGGTTTGCGGTTTGCGGTTTGCGGCCGGAAGTTTTCAGCACGTACCTTGCACCTGACACCTAACACCGTGCATCGTGTACTATTCACCGTAAATTCACGGACTCTTGATGTTACCCACATACACTTGAATTCTTCATAAGGTAATTCTGCCAAAATGTCCGGATTGCTACGGATTCGTCAGAATCTTGAATAGGTTACTAGCTTGATTCACCGCTAGGCCGAGTCGGATCTATAGAAATTCCCGGGTTCTGGTTAATTTGGCCCCCGCCCGAGTCATGCGCCCGAGTCATGCGCCCGAGTCATGCGATCGTGACCTTGGCTGATGCCATCGGCCATCTCGGTAGCCCTGCCCTGCCCTCTATGACTCAGAGGTAGAAATAACCCACCTATTTCCGTCGGCGCAAAACGTTGCGTGGAGAGAAATTTCCTTTCTGCCTTCTGCCCCTTCGACAGGTTACCCCTCCTTCGACAAGCTCAGGACACCGTCTGGGGTCGCTGCGCGAACCGGCCATGCTTCTGCCCTCTGC
>SLIY01000183.1 GCA_007135385.1 Leptolyngbyaceae cyanobacterium CSSed165cm_216 | reverse complement strand
TTAAACTGGCGGAGGTGTGACGCAGAAAGACCGTACACAGGCCCGTGGTCACCCCCGAGTCCCGCACCACCCGGTCCACATCGCTGGTAAACCGCTGGAGGGACTTGCCTCGCGATCGCAGCGTCAGCACCTGTTGATAGTGTTGGCTAGTGGCCGTTCCGGAAGTCATACACAAAACCCTATGTCAAACCGTTCTTTATTGTGTCAGATCTAGATTGTGTCAGATCGAGGCCCATCCGGCAGATTTGCCCTGGGACCCAGTCGTGTCGGGGGTGCCTTTTCGTCAGGGGATAATGCCCGCTACTGGGTGAATGCCCTGAGCCAGGTCCCTGTGTCAGCATCGGTTGACATTACGATTGACAGCCGTCCGGAATACAGGCCTTTGCCGCTGGAGACCCATCTATTGGAGTTCCATCTAACAGTCTGGCCGCACCCTGGCAAATCTTCTTGCCCCCTAAGGCCCAACCACACTACCCCAATCAAGCCCCAGAGACCATCACGTCAGTCAAATATGCAGACATTAGGAGCACAGCATGGAACGCGCCCCCCGTTCGCTGAAAGTCCACCCGACGCAGATTGCTCAGGTGAAGGCGGCCTATGGTCGCAGTGGTTGCTTTAACCAGAAGGATTTGGCGGAGGAGTTGGGTTTGAGCCTGGATACCCTGAGCAAGTTTTTGAACGGCAAGCCGGTGGATCGGATGAATGCATTGCAGATCTGCGATCGCCTCAGCCTAGACCCCGACCCCCTGCTGATGCTGGGCACCGCCGAGGTAGACGCCCCAGAGGCCACCCCAATCTCGGCTCCAGAGCTACTGACTGACGGGGAACTGGCCCCGCTGCCGCCAGTCATGGATGTGGACTTTGAAGAAGCAGTGGCGGTTGACCCTGGCAGCACAGCCGCGTCAGCCGCGACGATCCACATTAAGCAGGATTTGGATACCGTTGAGGGGCTAGCCGCAGGTCACGCCAACCAGGTGAATGAGCCAGGGGCTGCCCCGACCCAGCCCTCAGCCCCACCATCCCAGGTGGATGTGGAGCAAACGGTGAAGGTCGTCAAACCCAGCGGTATTGTGATCGGCAGCGCCAACCAAATCAACCGCGGCCCCCAGGAGGAGGCGTAATGGCAGCGTATGGCCGAGCTGCACAGTCAGCCCGATGCGGTGCGGTTGTTACCGCTCTATGGCCCCTCGGGGTCGGGGAAGTCGTCGCTGGCGCTGGCGGGGTTGGTGCCCCGGCTGGCCCAGCAGCCGTTGCTGGGCTACGAGCGGGCCAGGTATGTGCGGCTGGTGCCGGATGATGACCCGGTGACGCGGCTGGCGGGGGCGCTGGCCTGGGCGCTGACGGATGACGCCCTAGCTTTGGAAAAGGCACGGGAAATTGCCCGAGTATTGCAACGGCCTAATCAGGCGGGGCAGTATGACGGCCTGCGGTTGACGGCGAATTTATTTTTAGATGCCACGGGTTCGCCGCTGATTGTGCTGATAGACCAGTTTGAGGAGGTGTTTGCCCAGTGCAAGCAGCCAGAGCAGCAGCAGATTTTTATTCAGAATTTGCTCCATGCCGCGGCCAGCCCGTCGGGGGCGCTGTGGGTATTGGTGACCCTGCGCAGTGACTTTTTGGGGGAAACCCAGCGCTACCCGACGCTGAACCAGGTGTTTTCGCACCAGGGGTATTTGGTCCCGGCCCTGACCTCGGCGGAGCTGGAGGAGGCGATTGCTAAGCCCGCCGAGCTGGCGGGGCACCAACTCGATACCTCGACGGTGAAGCTGTTGGTGGAGCAAACCGAGGGCCGAGCGGGGGCGTTGCCGCTGTTGCAGTTTGCCCTGACCCAAATTTGGCAGGGCTTGCAGCAGGGCCAGGAACCAGCAGCTACCTTGGCGGCGATCGGCGGGGTGGGGGGTGCCCTGGCGAATAAGGCTCAGGAAATCTATGACCGCTGCAATGACACCGAAAAGGTGATCGCGCGGCGGGTGTTTTTGGGGCTGATTCATCTGGGGGAGGGGGCACAGGATACGCGGCGACGGGTGAGTTTAGACAGTCTGGTGGCCCACCATGAAGATAAGGCCCAGGTGCGATCGGTGGTGGCCCGGTTTGCGTCGCGGGAGGCGCGGTTGATACGGTATCGAGTGATGGGGTGGGTGGGCAAGAAACGGTGGAGGTGACCCATGAGGCACTGATTGACCACTGGCAGTTGTTGCAGGATTGGTTGGATGAGGGGCGGGATGATCTGCGGTTTCAGCGGCGGTTAGAGGAAGCGGTTCTGCACTGGGACAGCCAAAATAGACCGAGTGGGCTGCTCTGGCGTCGTCCTGATTTGGATTTATTGCGTGACTACTACCAGCGCTTTCGCCACCAAATGACTGCGTTGCAACTAGCATTTTTTAGGGCTGCGACCTGGCAAGAACGGCAGCAGAAAGTTTGGCGAGGGGCAGGGGTTGGAGCATTGGCTCTGTTGGCGGCGGGGATGACCTGGTTTGGTATACAGTCGCGCCGGGCCGAGCAGTTGGCCCTAGGGCGGCAGTTGGCAGCCCAAGCCGAGCAATTGGTGAATCAATCCAGCGTTCCACATCAAGAGGCCGGAGCCTTACTGGCTGTGCGGGCCTTCAGGACTGTGCATGTGACTGGGCGGGAACTGGGTTCGGTGAATCAGGCATTGCGCCAGAGCCTGGGTAAACTCCCCTTCGCCACCCTCAATCATGAGGGTGAGGTCTGGGCGGTGAGCTTTAGTGCCGATGGCCAACGGGTCGCCACGGCCAGTGGCGACAACACGGCGCGCATCCACTGGCTCTGGTCTAAGGATTTAGCCGCAGAGATTTGCTCACGCCTCCATCGCAACTTCAGCGCATCAGAATGGGCGAACTATGTTCAGACTGATCTCAGTCAATACACCTTGACTTGTCCTAACCGACCTGTCCATCCTTCGGTGCTTGAAGCTATCCATGCTGAAGCCAAAGCAGGCAATGTGAACAAGGCAACCCAATTATTGCGAAGGATGCTGAGGATTTCCCAATCCGCTGGGCA
>SLIY01000466.1 GCA_007135385.1 Leptolyngbyaceae cyanobacterium CSSed165cm_216 | reverse complement strand
GCAGGCTACGCCCTACGTTCTTCATTTTTCCCCCACTCCATCACTCCCCCGACCGTGGGTTACGGCGGTGCCTTTAGGCGCCTGTTAATAGCCCCATTCCCAGCCGCCTAACCCACGCTACGTCTTCAACTCAAAACTCAAAACTCCCCCACCTTCCCATCCACCCATCCACTCCCCCACCTCCCCCACTCCCCCATCTGCTACTCTGATCCAGAGACAACCGGGAAAAGCCATGGCAACAGCAAAGTGGATCAGCATGGGGCTCTTGGTTTGGGGGGCTGTGGCCTGTACTCCCCAATCTACGGCTGAACAGACCACAACAGAAGTCCCCACGGCGGAGCGCTTTGCGGCAGTGCCGGGGGTGACGGTACTGGCCCCAGAGTCATTGCCCGAGTCGGTAACGGGGCAGGTGGTTTATGTACCGGTATATTCTGCAATTTACGAGTCGAATCGCGATCGCACCTTTCCCCTAACCACCACCCTCAGTCTGCGCAACACGGATAGAGAGGCCACCATCGCGATCGCCGCTATCGATTACTACAACAGTGCGGGGGAGTTAGTCAGTGGTTTTCTCGATCAACCGATTCAGCTGGACCCGCTAGCCTCCACCGAGGTTGTGGTTCCCAAGGGTGATCCGGCTGGGGTAGGGGCGAACTTTGTGATTATGTGGCAGGCCAGCACCCCCGTCAGCGACCCAGTGATAGAAGCCGTGATGGTCAGCACTTCGTCCCAGCAGGGGCTATCATTTATCAGCCCTGGTCGTGTGATCGAGGCTTGGGAACCTGACTAGCCCGGCTATCGCAGCCGCCCCGATCGCAAAATACTGACCACTAGCCACAGCCCTAGCAAGCTAGCCGCCACAAACAAAATAATGCTGAGGATCTGCCCCTCAGAGGTTTGCTGGCCGGTGGAGACAATGGCGGCCCCGATAATGAGGGCGGCAATCACCGTACTAAAGGCCCGCCGGTTAGCCGCATCATCTATGCTATGCCGCAGGTCATCGATGCCCTGAAGACTGAGGTTCCACTTCAACTGTTCTGAACTGAGGCGATCGAGCAAAAACCCAAACTGCCTCGGGGAACTCAAGGAGAGGTTACGAAACTCTAAGCCAGTCCGTAGCAGAGCCTGGACGGGGTCATCGCCGACCATCTGCTGACGAAACAGGTCTGCCATCAGCGGGCGAATTTCATCTAACAGGTTAATGCCGGGGTAGAACTGGCGAGCCGCCCCCTCTAGGTTGGCCATGGATTTGGTGAATAGCCCCACATTCGCGGGCCAGCGCAGATTATTGCGCACCCCTGCCCCCAAAATTTCGCTAAAAACCTCTGCTGTGTTAATTTGCTCGAGGCTGAGGCCATAGTAGCGACCCAGGAGTCGGGTGTAGTCACTTTCCAAGCGAGCCAGGTTAACCGGTGCCATAGGTTCGGCCAACTGCAAGGTCAATTGGGTGCAGCGCTGGGCATCGCAGTTAACAATGGCCAGCACCATTTCGGTCATGCTGTTGCGGGTGCGGGGATCAAGGTGGCCCATCATACCGCAGTCCAGTAAAGCAATACGGCCATCTTGGAGATAGAAGATGTTGCCAGGATGGGGGTCAGCGTGAAAAAAGCCATCCACAAAGTACTGCTTGAAGAACGCCCTGAACAGCAGTCGACTGGCCTGTTCGCGCACGGCTGTGGCACTGCCTACCTGGCTGGTAGCGACAATGTCGGCCTTGAGCAGAGGGCGGCCATCGAGCCACTCCATGGCCATTAGGGTGGAATTGGTCAAATCCCAGAAGATTTCAGGCACGACCAATTGCTCTGGGTTGTACCAGTGGCTATTGGATAGGTTACGGCGCAGTTGGTCGGTATAGTGGGCTTCGGTGGTAAAGTCTAGTTCGGCATTGAGGGCATCGGCAAACTCATCCGCTAACTCCACCACGTTGTAGCGTTGGCCAAACTGGGTGGTTGACACCAGCCGGGCAATGTCCCGAATCAACCCCATGTCTCGCTCCACCTGGCGTTCGATGCCAGGGCGTTGGACCTTTAGGGCAACCGGTCGGCCGTCTTTGAGGGTGGCCCGATGGGTTTGGGCGATCGATCCTGCGGCGATCGCGGTGTAGTCCAAACTTTCAAAAATGTCCTCTGGAGGCTGGGGCAGCGATCGCCGAATTTGTTGCTCAATATCTTCGGCAGGCACAGCGGGGACTGTTGTCTGTAGGCTGCTCAGTTCCTCAATGTAGCTGGTGGGCAGCAGGTCGGGTCGGGTGCTCAGCAATTGGCCCAGCTTCACATACACAGGCCCCAAATCGGTCAAAATATTGCGCAGCACCGCCGGAGGAGGTAAATCGGGTTCATCGGTCTTCCCCCCCATCAATAGCCGCCGCATATAGTCCCAGCCATGGCTGAGCACAACTTCGACAATTTCCCGCTGCCGGGATAAACGAGAGGAGGATACCATCGTGGTTTCCTTAAGGAGGGCTAGATCGCATTACTGTCTTCAGGCTAAAGACATAATCAGGCCAAAGCAGCCTTTAGCCCCAAGACAATGTCAACAATGGCGGCTGATTGCACAGGGTTGCCGCTGGCCAGTGGGGTCGCCTATCAGGGTTATCGTAACCTAACTCACCGATTTCGTGAGGGGATTGACATCGGTACCCTAGAGACTACCGATCGGCCTTTAGCCCCTGTTGCACTGGGTCAAACCCTGGGGGGAAGTGGGTCTCTTCTGGGTCATAGTCAGCGGCATGGAGTTGGGCGGCGGTGAGGGTAGCGGTGCGCAGATCGGTACCAATCAGCATGGCACCCCGCAAATCAATACCCGTTAGGTTGGCATAGCTGAGGTTGGCATAGCTGAGGTCAGCCCCCCGTAGGTTGGCGTTCTGCAAATTGGCACCGCTCAAATCGGCATAGCTCAGATCGGTGCCTTTGAGGTCGATCCCACTCAGGTCAGCGTCAGGTAGGGCCAAGTATTCGAAGTTGCGCTGGCCAGCCCCATAGGCGTTGACCAACGTTGGCACTGTGGTGATATCGCGGGTTGGTACAGAAGGAGTAGTCATAGTGTGTTCTTTGGCTAGCTTCTCCAGCTTACGGGCTGAGGCGGGCTTTAAGTTGCCGTTGTCACGATCAGTTGTAATGGTTAGCCGTAGCAACAGCCAGCCCTAGAGCATCGGTACAGTATGGCTAAAAACCCGGTTTCTTCGTCGCTGCTCTAATGACATGACTGGCCTTCTGCCCCAGAAACCGGGTTGCTGTAGCGGCGTTCTAGGGGGTGTCGTCCTGGGGTGGTGGTGGGCAGGGGGGGGCGGGCTGGCCAGGGCGGCATTGGCTGACCCCCTGCAGGTAGTCGTCTAACCCTTGAAAGGCCGCCAGATTAAGGCTGTAATACATCCAGCGACCAGCTTGGCGGGCGGTAATTAACTCGGCCTGGCGCAGGGTCTTGAGGTGAAACGATAGCTTGGATTGGGCCACCCCGAGGCGATCGCATAGGTCACAGACGCACATTTCCTGTTGCCGCAGCAGTTCAACCACCTCAAACCGCAGGGGGTCGGCGAGGGCCTTAAACTTGGCCACTACGGCGTTGGCCGTAGTCGAGTGGCTAGGGGAGGACGGGTTGTTAGCGAGGCCCACAGACGGAGGGGAAGACGTAACCATGGATCGGATAAACCTAGACAGTTCAGACAGAGGGAAAGCAATTGATCGGTAGGTTGGTACCCTTTAGGGTAGCAAAGGCTGGGCCACGGCTACGGTAATCGCAGTTCTGCCCGTGTGCCATCGGGCGATCGGGTTAATCTGAACCCCAGCTTTTCGCAGACCCGCTGCATGGCCCGGTTTTGCCGCAAAATGTCGGCGGTGATGGCGGCCAACCCTTCGTCGCGCCCCACCTGGATTAATTGCTTCAGGAGTTCACTACCTAAGCCCTGGTGCTGTTGGGCATCGCTGACTAATAGGGCAAATTCCGCCTGATTGAGGCCGTGGCATTTGCTGAGGCGGCCCACCGCCAAGATCTGGTGTTGGCCACTGATGGGATCATGGCGGTCGGCAACAAGGGCCATCTCGCGATCGTAGTCGATAAAGCAGATCCGGGTGAGGCGATCGTGGGCAATGCGGTGATTTAAAGCCATCAGATGAAAGTAGCGGAAATAGACGCTTTCTTCCGACAGGGAATGGTGGAATTGGACGATCAAGGGTTCATCCTCGGGTCGGATGGGCCGCAGCGTCACCGGGGTACCGTCCCGGAGTTGCCAGGCTTTGATGTATTGGCTGGGGTAGGGGCGGATGGCCGGTCGGGGCAGTTGGGCCAGGTCTAGTTCGGGGGGATGCAGTTGGATGCGGGCATCCAGGGCAATCAGGCCAGGGGAAGCGGGGGTAAACAGCAGGGGATTGATATCTAGGGCTTTAATTCGGGGTTGTTCAATCACCAGTTGGCTTAGCCGCACCAGTAGGCGTTCTAGCTCTGCCAGGTCAAAATCACCGTGGGACGTCAAGATCGGGTAGAGGCGAGTACGTTCGATTAGGCGGCGAGCCAGGGTGGTATTCAGGGGGGGCAGGGCCACTGCACTATCTTGTAGGAGTTGCACCTGAGAGCCCCCCGCCCCAAACACAATCACTGGACCAAACTGGGGGTCTAGACTGCTCCCCAAAATCAGTTCAATCCCCTGCTGCCGCTGCACCATCGGCTGCACCGTCACCCCGGTAAAGGCCTCAGGTCCGTACTGGCTGGTAATGGTGGTAGCGATGTCTGCAAAGGCGGCCTCCACCGCCTCGCCACAACAGAGGTTAAGGCGGACCCCAGCCACCTGCCGTTTATGGGTCAGGGTAGGGGAGACCAGCTTCACCACCACCGGCCAGCCCAGCCGCTCGGCCTGGGCCATGGCGGCAGCGGCAGTGGTGGCTAGGGATGATTCCACCGCTGGAATGCCGTAGGCCCGCAGCATGGCCTTAGCCTCCAACTCAGTCAATAGCGATCGCCCCTCGGCTAGGGCTTGGTCCACCAGTCCAGCGATGACAGCACGATCAGAGCGATCGCGGCTGTGGCCCCCATCGTCGACCAGGGCTGGGGTTTCGTACAAGGCTTGGAGGGTATAGCTGTAACGCCCCATGGCATTAAACAGTCGGGAGGCAGCATCGGGGTAGCGATAGGTGGCGATGCCCGCCTGGTTCAGGATCATTTCCCCTTGGGTGACGTCAGCCCCGCCCATCCAACTGGCGAGTACAGGTTTAGGGGCGGACTTGGCCAACTGCTGCAAGCGCTCAGCGGTTTGGGTGGGGTTAGTCATCGCCTGGGGAGACAAAATCACCAGCAAGCCATCGCTATTGGGGTCATGCATGGCCCCTTGGATGGCGTGAGTATAGCGATCGGGGTCGGCATCCTCCAGGATGTCGATAGGGTTGCGGTGGCTCCAATGGGAGGGCAGGCACTGGTTCAGGGTAGCCAGGGTTTCCGCCGATAGGGTCGCCAATTCTCCACCAGTAGCCACCAGGGCATCGGTGGCCAGTACCCCCGGCCCCCCGGCATTGGTAATAATTGTCAGGCGCTGCCCCTGGGGCCGCCGGGTTTGCTTAGCCAGCACCTCCGCTAGGTCAAACAAGTCGGAAATTTGGTCTACCCGCAGCACCCCACAGCGGCGAAAGGCGGCATCCAGGACCGCATCACGACCGGCCAAGGTACCCGTATGACATACCGCTGCCTCGGCCGCCTGAGGAGTGCGGCCCGCCTTAATCACAATCATCGGTTTCGTCAGGGCCACTTCCCGAGCAGCCGACAAAAACGAGCGGGCATCCCCAATCGACTCCATGTACATGACGATGCTGTGGGTGTGGGGGTCATTGCCCAGATGGGTAATCAAATCTCCCCAGGTAACATCCAGCATCGAGCCCACAGAGACAAAGGCACTAAAGCCTACATTTTCTTGCCGGCTCCAGTCTAAAACAGCGCTGCATAGCGCCCCTGATTGGCTGATAAAGCCCACATGACCAGGGCGGGCTAATCGACTGGCAAAGGTGGCATTCAGCCCTGTGCGAGGGTTCATAATGCCCATACAGTTAGGCCCCAGCAACCGTAGGGAACTGGAGCGCAGGTGGGCTTGAATTTGGGCCTCTAGGGCAGCGCCATCGGGGCCTGTCTCCTTAAAGCCGGCAGACAACACCGCAGCTCCCTTAGCCCCAACCGCCACCGCATCGGCAATTAAATCGGGGATGGTGGCCGCAGGGGTGGCCATCAGCACCAAATCGATCGCTGCGGGCACCTCCTGTAGATGACGGTAGGCTCGAATACCCAGCACACTTTGCCGCTTCGGGTTAACCGGAAACACCGTACCGCCAAAGGGGGAGCTAATCAGGTTCCACAGTAGGGTACGACCGACACTGCCCGGGCGATCGGTGGCCCCCACCACCGCCACTGTCTTAGGGGCAAACAAGGCCCCTAGGGGCTGACGATCAGCCCGCCAAATATCGTAGGCTGGATCGAGCATGGGCACTGAAGGATCAGCCATAACCAGCAATCATGACAGTGATGTAGCAGTATCGCCCCCCCTAGCCTACTGGCTCACGGCCAATCTGGGCATACCGCGCATAAGAATATCAGTGACTGAAATTACCCCCAGTAGCCGCCCATTTTGGACCACGGGGGCCCGTTGCAGGCCAGTATCAGACAGCAATTGGGAGGCTTCTTGAATGGTCAAATCAGGCTCTAGGGGAATGCAGGGCTGACGCATGATGTCTTGCACGATCACCTTCTCTGGGTCGTGGCCCCGTGCCACCACAGTGTAGACGATGTCACGCTCGGTAACTATCCCAAAGGGCATTTCCTGTTGACGTCGCTCTACCAGTAAAGAGCGGATTCCCTGGCGCTGCATTAACTCGATGGCGTCGGCCACCGTAGCGGCACTCGAAATCGTGGTCACGGCCTCAGTCATGATGTCAGCGACGGTTAGCATAGGATGTCTCCGGGGAATCTGGGCTTCTTTATCCTGCCCTCTTCTATGGGGATCGGTGTCAGTTTCTGTAGATTTTCTTTATATTTTTGGCTACTGAACCCACTGTACCGATGCCCTCGCTTTCAGGCTTTAACTCAGCTGGCCCTAGCTGGCGGAGGCGGTGTCTACATTGCCCTTTAAGTACTCGAACACTGACTTATCACCGATGTCAGGATCGAGCGGTTGAAAGGCTTTGCGCAGGGCAAACACCACAAACAACAAGGCCCACAGGGCCATCAACCCTGACAACACAGGGGTAGATAGCAGCCCAAACAAGTGACCCAGCAGCACCAGAGGGACTAACGGGGTGAGCAGCTTGGTTTCCAAACGGTTAAAGCAAAAGGCCTCTTTGAAAAAGATGCCGGTTAACGCGGCAAAGGTGAACCCGATGCCCCATAGGGTTTGGGGATAGGTGATCACCGTGGCGGCAAAGGGCTGATCGATCCCATGGGCAATGCCTAAGGAGGCCAACCCTCCCACCAGCCAAAACCCCTGGAGTAGGCGGTGTAGGGGGACGAGGTAAATGTGGATTGTGGCTAGGCTCAGCCCCAGGGCTAGCCAAAAGAGCGTGTATAGAAGGCTAATGGCTTGCACAGCTAGGGGGTCACTAGGCCAGCCCAGGGCTAGCCCTGTGCCTAGGACAAAGGCTAGGGCCGCCACCATCAAACCACTGCGATACACCACGACCCCACGGCGATCTTGGGCATCAATGGTGTAGGGGCCGAATTGGCCTTGGTAAAGGGTGGATGAGTTGTTCATGGGCAGATAACGTCCTTGGTGACGGCAAAAGGCTAGAAGGTCAAAGCCGCTTGAGTCGGTAGGGTGACGGTAAAGCAAGTATAGCGATCGCCGCTCATCACCCCAATATCGCCCCCGAGATACTGCACCAGCTTTTTCACCAGAGCGAGGCCGAGGCCAGTTCCCCCCTGCTTCCAAGGGTCAGCGCTGGGCACCCGGTAAAACTTATCAAAAATGCGCCCCTGTTCTTCCGGGGGGATACTAATGCCAGTATTGGTCAGGGTCAATTGCACCAGGCTAGAGCCTTGATTGGCGATGGGGGCTACATCTAGGGTAATGCGTTCTCCCGGCGGAGTGTATTTACAGGCGTTGTTCAGCAGTTCCGCCAATACCCGTTCTAGACTAGCCATGTCCGTGTGGATCACAGGTAGGGACGGGGCGGTGATGAGCTCTAGGGTTTGCTCACGGCTTTTGGCACGGGTCACGAAACTATCTACCCAGGAGGGCAACCACTGCTGAAGCGAAATGGGTTCTGCGTGGAGGGGATGGTTACCCACATCCAGCCGTTGTAAATCCAACAAATCGTTGATCAGGCTAATTTCCCGCTCGCATTCCTCCTGCAGAATGTAGAAATAGCGGGAGATGCGGGACTGCTCGGCCTTGGGTTTGCCCTGGTCGGCGGAGAGGTCGAACTCCTGGTTGAGGGTAACCCCCAACAGTTGCAGGGCGACCTTCATACTGGTGACGGGGGTACGCAGTTCGTGGGATACCGTGCTCAGAAAGTCATCTTTGAGGGTATTCAGCCGCTCTAGTTCTTCCACCTGGGACTGGGCGGCTTGGTAGAGGCGGGCCTGGCGAATGGCGATCGCGCATTGATTGGCCACCTGTTGCACCAACCGAATTTCAATATCTTTGAACCCATGGTCGCGACCGTTGATCAGCCACAGATCCCCAAGTACCCCCCGATCATCTAAAATCGGGCAGGCAAACATGGCCACATGACCCCGATCGGGGTTAGGCTCCATGGAACAAAACTGAAAGTACTGCCCACTTAGCAATTGATCATACACTTCGGGAAAGGCTTCCATCTGAGATACTCGTCCCTGATAGGCCGGTCCCGAGCTGTTGTATTCGTAATAGATGGTAGAGGTGCCCTGTTCTAGGTCATAGAGGGCCGTGTTCGACCCTTTGGCCATCAGGGCGGCAGTGAGCTCTTTCACCGCCGTTTGCATGATTTGATTGACGTCTAGGCTATCGCGCACCCGGTCTGTAATCCGCTTCAGGGTGGCCTCAAAATCAAGTGCCGTCTGCAACTGTTGGGTGTGCTGGTTCACCAGTTGCTCTAGATCACTGTTGAGCTGCTGCACCTGGCTATACAGTCGGGCCTGTTTAATAGCGCTACCCACCTGGGTGGCCACCTCCCGTAGGGTTTCCACTTCCCAGGGGTGCCAAGGTCTGGGCTGCCGTTGGTTCAGGGCACAGACTAGGCCGTACAGGGCTTCCCCCTGCACAATCGGAATGATTAAGCCAGCTTTCACCTGGGCTCGATGGAGTTGAGCCAGGTAGGGGGCCGGTAGGTTAGCGGTGCGAATGTCGTCGATCACCTGCATCTCCCCTTGACGGTAGCGGCTGAGGTCAGTGGGGATAAAGCTAAGCATTTCGGCGATGTGGCCCACCATAGGGTTTGATTGGCCGTTGACGGACTCGGCCACCACCCCCTTGTAGTCTGGGTCAAAGCTATAGAAGATAGCCCAGTCGATTTTTAAGAACCGACGCACCTCATTCACGGTGGTTTGCAGCAGCTCTTCGGGGTTCACAGACTGAAGCAGATGCTGGGCGATCGCCCCCAGTAAGCGCTCTCGCTCGGACTGGCGCTTTAGGGTTTGGCTGACCTGGTGCTGGGTGGTGATGTTTTGCAGGGTGGTTAAGACTAGCGGTTCCCCCGATGGGGCCTGTAGGGGCGAAACCTTAACGATCACCACATGTTGTTTGCCAGCAGCGTCAGACAAGGTGACCTGGTACTCGTGCGCCCGATTACCAGCCAGCACCCCCTCCGCCCCAGCGGCAAAGGTGCGTGCCACCACAGGCTCAAACCTGTCAGCTGGGGTTTGACCCACCAAGCGCTCAGGGGCGTCCCCCACCAAGTACCCACAGGCCCGATTCAAAAAGCACCAGCGGTGTTGAGCATCTTGAATAAATACCGGAGCCGCGATCGCATCTAGAACCTGAGCTAGGGCAGCATCAAACATTGCGCCAGCCGCCACAAAACCCGCCGCCGGAGCGGCGGCCATAGGCGGAGGCAACGGTTCAGGAACTGACATAGGACGATGATCTGAAAAGGGTGGGCCCAGGTTTTGGACCCCAGTCTTATGGTAACTGGCTTAAGCCAAAACCGAGCCACGGTCGCCAATCAGCAAGCTGTCAGCCCATTAAAATGACGTTATCCAGTACATGAATAATGCCATTATCCGCCTCAATGTCCGCCATCAGCACCGTGGCGTTTTTCACCTCAAAGGCTTCAGTGCCATCGATGGGAATGGGAGCCCCTTCTAAGGATTCGACTTTGCCCAGTTTGATCAGCTCGTCCTGGGTGTATTTGCCCGCGACGACATGAAACTTGAGAATGCGACCGAGCTGGGGCGGATTTTGTACCAGGGTTTGCACCGTGCCCGGGGGCAGCTTGGCAAAGGCGGCATCGTTGGGGGCAAAGACGGTAAAGGGGCCAGGGCTTTGTAGGGCTTCCACTAACCCAGCGGCCTGGACGGCGGCGACCAGGGTGGAGAAGCCTTCGGTGTTGACGGCAATATCGACAATAGTCGGCATGGGGGTGGATGGGGTGAAGGGTGATGGGTAGGGGGTGTAGACGCGGAGCGGCTTCCCGCAGGGTAGGGGTGATGGAGTAGGGGAAGAAAGTTTTGAATTAAAGCCTTACAGCAAAAACTTAAAACTAAGAACTCAAAACTTTTCTATCGATACTCCTGTCGCTGAATATCCTTCAGCCGGGCCTCGGGGCGCAGGAAGCGGTCCATCTGAGCTTCGAAGAACTGGCGGTTAGCGGCTAGGTGGCGGGGATTGGGGTCATCTAGAGGGTAGAGGAGGGCGGCGCGCAGGGCTTGGATTACCGCTGAGGTAACGTTGTACATGGAGCGCTGGAAGGTGATACCGAGTTGGATCAGCATGTCGTCTTCTCCACGGCAGTGCTGCTGGTAGTAAGCCTGCAGGTAGGGGGGCAAAAAGTGCAGCATATCCTGCATCAGCAGGGTGGGGGGAATGCCAGCGCTGCCCACAGGGAACACATCGGCGTAGAGGATGCCGTAGTGAAAGTCGCATTGGTCTTGAGGCACTTGGCCCGCCTGGGCATTATAGGACTTGGTGCCCCGAAAGGGAGCGGTGCGGTAGAAAACAGCCTCTACGTAGGGTAGGGCGGCTTCGTAGAGCCAGGTAAAGCCGCAGGACTTGGGAATCAGCTCAAAGCAGTCGTCACCGACATAGACATGGTGGTAGATGGGCCGACCCGCCACCGCAAAGATGCCGTTGACCAGAAAGTTCATAGCGTCGGGTACGCCCCCAAAGCCGCCCTCGTCGTAGATGTCGCTCATTTCAAAAAACACCGGAGCCATCACTTCCCAGAACAGCCCCAAGTTGGCGTAGTAGGAAAGCTCGCGACACTTTTCGTAGAACATGTCGGGGAACAACCGGTGCAGCCCTAGCATGGCGGGATTGCCTTTGAAGTAGGCCCGGATGGCGCGATCGCAGGCTTCCTGATACTCCTCGGTATACAGGTAATCATTGAACCGGCCGCCCATATTCTGGTGCCACAGCATGGCTTGCATACAGGCCTCGGCAAATTCCATATTGATCCGATCGTGCCACAGGTGATGGAACAGCTTGGGCAGCCTACGGTTCACTTCGCCCTTGGCCATGAATTCCAGGAGTTCCGGGTGGGCCGTGGCCTCCCCCCGCCAGATGCGCAGGTCGGCGGTGTCACCGGCATAGTGGTTGGGGAGATCAAGGTACTCCTGGGACAGAAAGTACTTGAACGCTGGGATCGGGTTCAGGAAAACCCGTTCGGCAATGTAAAGCAGATCCCGCCAGTAAAAATCCATCGGCACGGCATAGGCCTTGTAGATGCCGATGATCTGCATCAGGTTTTCCGGCGTATCCGGCAGCATGGACCCACCCGCCTCTAGCCGGTGAATCACATCGGCGTAGGGGTGAGTGGAAGGGGAGATGGGGGTTTGGGTGAGGGTGGGCATGGCGATTTTGGATTTTAGAGTTTGGTAGGGGATTTCCCCTCCTGGGAGGGGCTGGGGGTGGGTTTACGAGAAGTGATCAGTGTTTAGGTTTGAGTTTTGAATTAGATTTGTTCCGGGGAGAACTCAACACTTAAAATTCAGAATTCAAAATTTTGGTTTTGACATGGGCAAAAAAGCGCGGATTCGGCCAATTTCCATTTGTTTGCTGCGGCGAGGGGCAGAGATTCTGGTCCATGAGGCCTACGACTCGGTCAAAGAGCGGGGCTTTGCCAGACCCCTGGGAGGTGGCATTGACTTTGGGGAAACCAGCGCCGAGGCAGTAATTCGCGAAATTAAGGAGGAGGTAGGGGCCGACATTACCGGGGTTGAACTGCTGGGCATTGTAGAAAACATTTTTGTCTACGAGGAGAAACCGGGACATGAGATTGTGTTTGTCTACGATGGACGGTTTGTGGATACCTCTCTCTACGGACAGGAGAGCCTAGAGGTGGTGGAAGGGAAGCGAAAGTTTAAGGCGGTTTGGCGATCGCCTGACGCCCTGCGCAACGGCCCCTGTTATCTGGTACCTGAAGAAATTTGGCAATTTCTCTAACCTCCATTGATCGCCCGTAGGGAGCCTTAGGCCTAAGGTTCACCCTGCTGGTGTCACCCGATTAAATATTGGCCGTAATGCACCACTGGGGGAATGAGGGCGATGGGTGAGTGGCGTCGTGGGGTGGTGCATCGCTTCATAGGTGCACCCGACAGGGTTAGGGGTCATGGCAGGGGAGGGAGGGTGGCGACAGGGAATGGGATCACCTGATCCGGGGCCACTTCCCCAGGCAAGTCCTCGATCGCCTCATCGGCCACCACCTGATCCAGCACCACCGGAATCGCCGCCACCATGACGCTGGCGGTGGGTTCGCCCCATTTCACCAGCCAGTTGGGTTGGATGCCCAGGAACAGAATCAGCCCAGCTAGCACGTAGGCGGGTAGCTTTTCCGAGAAGGTGACTTTAGGGAAATAGGCGATCGCGTTGTCTAGCCGCCCAAAACAGGTGCGGTTCAGCAGAATCACGAAGTACACCGCCGTCAGACCGGTACCAATCACCCCCAACAGAGTTTGCACCGGATACACCGCATAGCTGCCCTGAAACACCAGAAACTCGGTGACAAACCCCACCAAGCCAGGGATACCGGCACTGGCCATACCCCCCAGCACTAGCAGGGCACTGACCATGGGCAACCCCCGGATCGGGTTCATCAGACCGTTTAGTACATCCAGGTCACGGGTGCCAACTTTGGCCTCAATCACCCCCACCAGGTGGAATAGGATGGCCAAAATAATGCCATGGGAGACCATTTGACTGAGGGCCCCGGTCAGGGCCAGGTCAGTCATGGCCGCACCGCCCAGCAGCACATAGCCCATGTGACCGATGGAGCTATAGGCCACCATGCGCTTGATGTCTTTCTGGGCGATCGCCGTTACCGCCCCGTACAGCACGCTCACCGCTGCCCACCCCGCCAGGTAGGGAGAAAACTGGACCCAGGCATCGGGAAACAGACCCAGGCCAAACCGCAGCAGTCCGTAGGTACCCAGCTTGGCTAGCACCCCCCCCAGCATCATCGCCACAGGGGTATTGGCCGCCACGTAGGTATCGGGTAACCAAGTATGGAATGGCACCAGCGGAATTTTGATCCCAAAGGCTACCAGTAACAGCCCCAATAGCACCGTTTGCCACACCATCGGCAACTCATGGCCCATCACCGCATGGTAGGTAAAATCCTCTGCCCCACTGAGCCACACGGTCCCCAGAAACCCAGCTAGCATCAGCGCCCCTGATAGGGCGGTGTACAGCAAAAACTTGGTAGCAGCGTAGGCCCGTTTCTCGCCCCCCCAGATAGCAATCAGCAGGTATAGGGGTACCAACTCGATTTCATAAAGCAAGAAAAACAACATCAAGTTCTGGGCCACAAAGGCCCCAGCCACCCCAGCACTAACCACCAGCAATAGACTGTAAAACAGCCGGGGCCGCTCCAGTTGGGGCGAACTACTCCAGATAGCAATGCTAGTGAGCAGGCTATTCAGGGCCACCATCAGCAGGGAGAGACCGTCTAAACTCAGTTCATAGTTGAGGCCCAGGGCCGGTAGCCAGGGCAAAAACTCGTGGAACTGAAAACCGCCAAAGGACAGGTCGAACCGGGTAAACAGCCAGACCGTCCACAGCAGCGCCGCACCGGAGCTGACCAGAGCCCCATTACGGGCCTGCTTGGCCGAAAGGCCAGGCCAGCAGGAAAGGGCGATCGCGCCGATGAGAGGAATTAGTAGAAGGGTGGTGAGCATAGGAGGGAAGGGACGTTTTGGATTTTAGATTTTAGATTTTAGATTTTAGATTTTGAACTTAATGTCCTCTCCTGGGAGGGGTGCCCGTTCGCGTTCGCAAAGCGTTCCGAGGAAAAGCGTCTCCGAAGAGGAAGTTTTGAGTTTTGAATTCAATATTGAGAATTCAAAACTCAAAACTTTGCTAAAACAGGGCCGACAGGGCCGACCAGTTCATCAGCACCCCCAGGGCCGCCACCCCCAGGGCAATGGTGAGCACGTAGAACTGGAGCTGACCCGTATTGCCGTACTTCAGGGTTTCGCCGCTGAACAGGGAGGCTAGGCCCACCGCATTCACCAGACCATCAACTACGTAGCGGTCCAGCCAGTCGGTCAGACGAGAGAGTAAATCCACCCCCAGGACGAACGTATTGCGGTAAAGCTTGGGGGTATAGAAGTCATAGGCCAACAGGTTTTGCAGGGGTTTCTTCACCAGCTTGGCCGGGTCTTCGACCACTCGGTTGATGTAGAGCAAGGTACCCACCGCCGCTCCTAGGAGGCTCGACCAGGTCAGCAGCAAGGCCATATCTTTGCTGACCTCCGCCCAGATCGGTAGCAAATTGAGTTGGGCCATGACTAGGGGAAGGTGCAAGGCGAAGCCCCCGGCAATGGTCAGCGGTAGGACCATCAGCCAGATGGGTTCCGGGGCACGGGTGGTCATGGGTTGGGGCTGACCAGCAAAAATCAGGCCAATCATGCGCGCCAGACTAAAGGCCGCCAGCCAATTCACTAGTAGCACGATCGCCACCAACAGTCCCCGCTGGCTCTCCCATAGCCCCGACACCAGCGATAGCATGGCCCAAAAGCCGCCCAGGGGAGGCAACGCCACCAAGCCCGCAGCACCAGTGATCATCGCCAGGGCCGTCACTGGGCGACGGCCCCAGAGGCCACCCATCTGGGTTAAATCTTGAGTGATGACATTGATAATGATAGAGCCAGATGCCATCACGAGCACCGCCATGGCCAGGGCGTAGACTAAGGCCAGTAGCAGCGCTGGGCCAGGTAGATGGGCCCCCACCGCAATGAACATCAGCCCCATATAGGCGCTACTGAGATAAGACAGCACCCGCTTGATATCCACCTGGGCGGCAGAGATCAGGGTGGCACCAATGGCCGTCACCGTTCCCACCGCGATCGCAAAGGCACTGGCTGTTGAGGACAGGGCAATCACCGGCTCCAGCTTCACCAGCACCCATACCCCAGTGATCACCACTACCGCGTTCCGCAGAATGGTACTGGGCAGCGGCCCTTCCATGGCCTCATCCAGCCACAGGTGAAGGGGAAACTGAGCACACTTACTCATGGGGCCAGCAATTAGCCCAATGCCAATCAGCGCCATCAGGGTAGGATCGACGTTAGCAGTCTGGGCCCAAGCTGCCAGCTCCCGAAAGTCCCACGTGTGGGTGAGGGGATAGATGGCCAGGACCCCCATCAGCAGCACCAGGTCGCCCACCCGTTTGGTTAAAAAAGCGTCCCGTGCCCCGGTCACCACCAGCGACTGGTTATACCAAAAACCCACGAGCAGATAGGTACCCAGGGTTAAAATCTCCAGCAGCATGTAAGCAAACAGTAGAGAGTTGCATAACACCAGGGCGCACAGCCCCGCTTCAAACAGAGCCATCATGGCGAAGAAGCGACCCCAGCCCCAATCCATTTCTAAGTAGCCCACCGCATAACTCTGGGCCAGCAGATTGAGACCAGTGATCAGCACACAGGCCCCCAGGGTAATGGCCGACGCTTCCAGGGGAATGGTGAGATTCAGCCCCGACACTTGCAGCCAGGGGGCAAAAAAGAACTGGGGAGACGACTTGCCCCAAAAGGCCAGAAACGCCAACAGACTGTGACCCAAAGCCAGGGCCGTGGTGACGATATTCACGTAGCCCGCCGGACGGGGGCCAGTGCGGCGAATCATCCCTGGAGACCAAGGAATGGTCAGCAATGCACCGATCAATGGGTACAGGGGAATGAGCCAACTGGTTTGAGCCAGAACTGGTGTCATGGGCAACCTACCCTCAGGTAGAAGAAACATCGAAAATAGCAGTTGACAAGGTTGACACAACGCCTTTCAAGACAAAATCAGGGGCTACCCCATCCTGGCTCTGGTGTCGCATCAACAAATTGACTTAGGTAAATCAAAAACGAGATTAGATAGACTTAAGCCTATCAATATTGAATCGAGTTTAACCAATCGTGGGGGCAAACGCAAAGGGAAATTAGGCTTTCATCGATTTGCTTTTTATGATCGATTGATAAATTTCAATAATGCCTAGGGCGTCGGTCCCATAGGTCAAGATCCCAGGGTTCTTGGCCTCATAGGCGATGAGTTTTGGGGCATCTCAGGGCAGAACCCTGGGATCTGTCCTGGCATTCTGGGTCTAAAAAATACCCTGATGGCCCGATCGCGGTCTGAAAAGAGAAGTAAGCCTCACCTAGATACCTCTTCTGTTCTAGTGTAAAGCCCCGCGGTCAAGCCCCGAGATGCCCCCTTCTCTGCGGCCGCATCCTACTGACTTAAGCATCGACAACATCAGGGGTAATCATCGTGGCAGACAACCATTGGTTAACACGGGCAGAGCAGGCTCTGGTCGTTGGTTCAGGGGTGGGAGCCGTGGCCTCAATGGCGGCCCAAAATGCGGCCCTGGCCACCGCCCCCTTAACGGTGATGGCAGCCATCGGATTACTGAATCGCAACCGGGTAGAACAACAACTTGATCAGGCCCAAGCGAAGTTGGCCCGGCAACAGCGACAGACAAGCCACCGTCTGACAAACCTCAGCCAACAGGTATCGGCCCTACCTTCGCCAGAGGCCCTAACCAACTTCCAGCGATCGGTGATGGCCCGTAATAACCGGGCTTTCATGCAGTTTTCTAACGAAATTACCCAGCTGCACCATTATGTAGATGACCAAATTCAGCAGGAACTGGCCCCTGATCTGAGTCAGATTCAAGCTGCGATTAGCCACCTGCAAGAACAATATGCCCAGGCCCAAGCGGGGGTGAAAAACCTGACCAACGCCATGCAGCGGTTGGCGACGTTGCCGCGGTTAGAAGCTCTGGAAGGCGAAGTGTCGCAGGTCAGAACAGATTTGATGCAAGCCCGCATCGGCAGCGAAACCCTGCGATCGGAAACTCGTACCCTAGTGGTCCATCTGCAGGCCACGGTCCATCAGCTAGAGCAACGGCTGCAAAACCTGTCCCAGAAGGCAGCCCCTGGCTCAACGGGGTCTGAGATCAGTGAGGTGATGAAAGTGATCAGCCACTTAGTCGATCAAACCGAATTCACCAATCTGGTTAACCACGTTCGAGATCTAACCCGTCAGCAGACCAATCTAGAGCGGGCCTTGACCAAAATTCCGGTAGGGACGATCGGTGACCTGTCCGCTAGCCATTGGGCCGCGAAGGATACCGGTAAAGACTTAGTTGAGGATCTAAGCCAACTCAAGCTGACTATGCAGGCCCTGCAGCAGCACATTAGCCACCAGGAAACCACTGGGTACTGCCAAGAGCAGGTGCAGCAAGCTGTCTCCCAGCATTTGGGTCAGGTGAAGGCTCAGCTCTCTAAACTGGCGGGGGCCACCCAGTCCCTGGCCGAACGGCAGCAGCGGTTGGGCCACCAATGGGCTCAAGTGCTGCCTCAGGTGAAACAGGGGATGGCAAGTCGTCAGTCCATGGCTCAACTCACCCAACGCCTGGGACAGACGGAGGCTGAACTGAACAGGCTACGCCAGTCAGCCTCAACTTCCCAGAATCGCTATGGCCAGACCCAAGACCCCAGTTGGATTTTGGACTTCGTCAACCCTGATGGGGCAACGACCCCCAATACCACCGCTAGCCGCCAGGCGCTGGAGCAGGCGATCGCCCAGGCCCAACAGCGACTATTGTTGGTGTGGCCCTGGGCTCACCAGGTGGACATTGATGATGACCTGCTGAGCAGTTTTGTCCACCTACTCCAACGGGGTGGCCATGTGGACATTGGCTGGTGCCACCAGGCCACTTTAGAGGAAGGGCGATTGATTTGGCGCATTAGTCAACGCTGGAATTTGGAGCCGAACCTGCTCAGCCAACTTAAGGTCGCTCTGGGGAAGCTACTGCCATTGCGGGAAACCTATCCCGATCGCTTTAAGTTTAAGATCATCGGTAGTGCCGAAAGCTATGTGGTGTGCGACAGTGGCCCCGACAGCGATCGCACCTACGCGATCGTCAGCCTCAGGCCTTTAGCCACCGCCAATATCCCCTTTCCCCAGGTGGACGCTAAGCTGCGCACCGCTGATCCGCAAGTGGTGCAGGGGTTGATTCAACGGTTTCAAAACCCTGCCATTACCCCAGGGGACAAAATTGCCCTATTTAACCGGGGCACTACTCGCCACGACTTGCGAGACCAACCTGGGGCGATCAGCGACTATACCCATGTGTTGCAGCTACAGCCCGACCATGCCATCGTCCTCAATAACCGAGGGGCAGCCCACTTAGAGCTCAACCATGCCGACCAGGCAGAACTGGACTTGACCCAGGCCCTAGAGCACAATCCCAAGCTGTTTGCCGCTTACTGTAACCGCGGCTGGCTGCGTCTAGAACAACGGCGCTACCCAGCGGCAATTCAGGACTTTACCCAGGCGATCGCCCTGAAACCCCACCTACCCATGGCCTATGGGTATCGCGGCAGTGCCCTGCAAAAGCTGGGAGACCTGAAGGGCGCCGTGCGCGACTATAGCGACGCCATCGCCTGTGGCGATCCGATTGCCCTACCCTATTGTTACCGCAGCACCATTTACCAAAGCCAAGGGGACCACGATCGGGCGATCGCCGATCTGCAACGGGCTAGCGATCATCTTAAAGCCCAGGGCGATCGCCAGGGGCTAGCTTCTGTCCAGCGGGCTCTGAGTCGGCTGCGGGAAGGGGGGTGATGGGGTGGTTATTACGCTTATATTCCTGACTCCCCACCTTCCTCACCTCTCTCACTTCCCCACTCCATCACTCTCCCACTCCCCTGCTACCACCCCGGGTCTCAGGGCCAAATACCCGCAGGCTCCCACCAGGGGCAGAGCCAGCACCACCGGGGTAATCCACCGTTGATGGAGGCCGCGCCGAGCTAGATCATCCGACAACAGGGCTGGGAACAATAGCCATAGGGCACAAAAATCTAAGCTCATGACATGAATAAAGCGGCTGGTTTGCCACTGCTGCCAAAAGTCAGCCCAGTCGCCCTGCACCAGGGCCCACCCGAAAAGGGCGATCGCCCCTGCGGACAACACAGCCCCCAGCCAAGCCGAGTCCAGCACTCGGATCAGCGAAGACTTAGGGTCAGCAAATTCAGAGTTAGGCTGCCGAAAGGCCAAATAGGGCAGCAAAGCAAAGGCCCCGACAGCAAACGAAGCTACCACAAAGGGCCAGGCCCGTAGCTTTTGCCCCTGACCATCTACCAACGCCAATGACGCATACACCATTGGCCAGATGCCCATGGCATTAAATAGGGCCACAATAGCTGGGTTAATTTCCTGCCAGTCCCCCGTGGACAGTCGTTGAATCAATCCCAAGGTATCGGCCTGATCGGGGGGAGCGAGTATAAATGCATACACAACAAATGCCAACCACAGGCCCATTAAACTAACTTGCTTCATCACTCACCAATGCTAAGTTTTTCACTAAATTATCAACCAAACGCAAAACAAGCAGACAGTCAGTTTAAAAGCAAATACCCTGTAATCAAAGGCTTCAGGGGCTTCAGGCTTGGATAAATATCTTTATTAAGAAATTATTAACAAGAAACAAGAACGTAAACTTATGTTCGCTTTTGTGTGTTTAGGTCAGTTAATACTACGGATGCTGCGGCTTTGCCAACAAGGCCAAATTCATTACCTATACTAAGCCCATCGTCTGTTGAGGTGTTTTACGTCCTGTATTAACCTTATTAGCCCCTGGAGCCCCCAAGCCCAAGCTGTTGCCTGTGCCCTGATTTGGGAATCTGCCGTGCCTTTAGTTGCTCACCGTGAGCCTGACTCTTCCCAGGCTCACCACCGTAAAGCCATGCATATTAGATATTTTCTCGAGTTATACGAGGCTGGCTACCGTAACTTTGCCGGTATTCACCTCAGTACGGCCGACTTCAGCCACCACATCTTAGTCGAGGTTGACTTAAGCCGCGCCAACCTCAGTGGGGCACAGCTCAGTCGTTCCTTTTTGACCCGGTCAAGCTTGCCCCAGGCCAACTTGACCTATGCCAACCTGAGCTTCGCCAAAATGAGTGAGGCCAATCTAGCCCAGGCCGATCTGACCAAGGCCAATCTGCGGGGGGCGTTTTTAGTCAAGGCCAACTTAGACCAAGCCCAATTAAGCGGCGCTGATTTATGCCACGCTAACCTGCGCCAGGCCAATCTAGCCGGGGCCAACCTGCGGGGGGCCAACCTGCGGGGGGCCAACCTGCGGGGCACCAACTTGTGTGGCACCGATCTGTCTTGGGCTCACTTGACCGGGGCCCGCTTGAGTGGGGCCGATTTAGAGCAAACCCGCCTGGATGGTGCCAACTTAGAAGGTACCTGGTTGAATGGGGTAGATTTACGAGGTCTTGACCTGGCTGGAATCAACCTCAAAGAAGCTAAATTAAACGGGGTAAAGCTGGACCACGCCAACCTCAGTTCGGCTAATTTGTCCCAGACCACCCTGCGGAATAGTAGCCTGGTCGGGGCTAACTTGAATAGTGCTAATTTGACCGGAGCCGTCCTGTGGAATAGCGTTTTAGACGAGGTGGATTTATCTCGGGCCGACTTGACCCGAGCTCACCTGGGTCAGGTATCGCTGAAGGCGGCCCAGGTGGATGGCACTGAATTTACGGAATCCGTGTTGCCGATGGAAGCCCGGGCCTATTTATACGAGGCTGTCTGTGGCGAAACCCGCTGGACCCATCGTCCTGCCCGGGCCACCCTCGATCAATCCCAGTTTGTCGATCAAATGTCGCTCTCATGAATAACCCCCAAACCCTTGCCCCCCAAACCCTGGGGGTCGTCTTGGTAACTGTGGGAGCTGAGACTGAAGCCCAAGATCTAGGGCGCTACCTGGTGGAAACCCGGTTGGCGGCCTGTGTTAGCCTCATGCCCCTGCAGTCGATCTACCGTTGGCAGGGGGAGGTGCAAATCGATCAGGAGTGGCAACTGTTAATCAAAACCGACCTCAGTCGGTTTGAAGATCTGTCGGCGGCGATTCGCCAACGTCATCCCTATGATTTGCCTGAAATCATTGCCTTGCCCATTACGCAAGGGTTACCAGACTACCTGGGGTGGCTACTGGCTGAAACCCGGCCAGCCTAGCCCTAAATACCCCCTAGAACGCCGGTACAGAGTCCTGGATTCTGGCTGGGAGCCTCCAACATTCGTCGTCGATCGAGTCAAGAACCCAGGGCTCTCAACATACTGTACCAATGCGCTAAGGCCATACCCACAAAAAAGCTGGCCATGGCCAGTTCCAAGGACTAGGAGACTTCACACCTAGGTCCCACTGGCATCCAGTGAGGGGCATGACTCCCTGTTGATAGCCTCAGCTGAGATGGCTCCCTAAGCTCTACGCTAGGTAAAGCCTGCTTTATTCTTTAGAGAATCCCCCCTGGAACAACATCAGAGGCAACGGAGATCAGCCGTCGCCTTCCAGATTAAGTCAGGAATTCTTGGCGTAGAACAGCATCGCCTAAAGAAAACCTTTGGGAGCATCCCCTTTGCAAAAAAGTTGTTTACTCTGTTTGTTGACAGATTCCGTTGAATCGGCATTCCGTTCAGGGTGCTGTCGTTGTCCGTTTGATCATGTCTTGTTTTGCTGCCTTGGCCGTTCACCCGAGTTGGTCCGCAGATGCCGTAACCCTGATCCGCAGACAGATCCGCACAATAGATTTCACTCAAACCGTTACCGAGAGATTACGATATGGCACAAAGTTTTGGTGTAATTGGCCTTGCCGTTATGGGCGAGAACCTAGCCCTGAATGTTGAGAGTAAGGGCTTTCCAGTGGCGGTCTACAACCGTACCGCTGCCGTGACCGAGCGCTTTATGGAAAAGCGGGCCCAAGGCAAAAATGTGAAAGCCACCTACAGCCTTGAAGAGTTTGTTCAGTCCCTAGAACGCCCCCGCCGGATTTTAGTCATGGTCAAGGCGGGTAGCCCAGTGGATGCGGTGATTGATCAGTTGCGCCCGCTACTGGATGACGGCGACATGATCATGGATGGGGGTAACTCCCTCTACGAAGATACCGAGCGGCGCACCAAAGATTTAGAATCTACCGGTTTGCGCTTTATTGGTATGGGGGTTAGTGGCGGCGAAGAAGGGGCACTGCTAGGTCCCAGCCTGATGCCTGGGGGGACCCGTGCGGCCTACGACTCGATTGAGCCTATCGTTAAAAAAATTGCCGCCCAGGTGGATGACGGCCCCTGCGTTACCTACATTGGGCCTCGGGGAGCTGGGCACTACGTCAAAATGGTGCACAACGGCATCGAATATGGCGATATGCAACTGATTGCCGAAGCCTATGACCTGATGAAGAACATCTTAGGCCTCGATCATAATCGCCTGTTTGAGGTGTTCAGCGAGTGGAACCTCACCGACGAACTCAACTCCTTTTTGATTGAGATCACGGCGGATATTTTCACCAACATTGACGACGAAACCAAAACCCCCCTGGTGGAGCTGATCATGGATGCGGCCGGGCAAAAAGGTACGGGGCGTTGGACGGTGATGAGTGCCCTGGAACTGGGGGTCGGTATCCCGACGATCACCGCCGCCGTTAACGCTCGGATCATGTCATCGATCAAATCAGAACGGGTGGCCGCCTCCAAACAGTTGAGTGGTCCGGTGGCTAAGTTTGATGACGATGTCAAAGGGATGATCAACAAAATTCGTGACGCCCTCTACTGTTCTAAAATCTGCTCCTATGCCCAGGGCATGGCGTTAATTGGTGCGGCGTCTAAAACCTATGAGTACGACATTAACCTAGGGGAAACCGCTCGAATTTGGAAGGGAGGCTGTATTATCCGAGCCGGGTTCCTAAACAAAATCAAGCAGGCCTACGATGAAAACCCGGGTTTGGCCAACCTGCTCCTGGCCCCAGAGTTTAAGCATACGATTTTGGATCGTCAGGTGGCCTGGCGCGAGGTGGTGTCGATGGCGGCTACCTTTGGGATTCCAGTGCCCGCCTTTAGCGCGTCCTTAGACTACTTTGATAGCTATCGCCGCGATCGCTTGCCGCAAAACCTGACCCAGGCCCAGCGGGACTACTTTGGGGCCCACACCTACCAGCGGGTCGACAAGGAAGGCACCTTCCACACCGAGTGGACCAAAGCGCCAGCCCGCGTCTAGATCAGACCAAGGGCTAATGGTGACGGGGGTGCAGCCGGGTTGTGCCCCTGGTCCCGATTGGCAAAAATGTGGCCAACTGTGCTGAGGGTATCAGCTGCCAGGCCTCTGGCATGGTTAGCCGAGTTTTGGATCCTCCCAACCTAGCTATCTCAGTTATGCGCTTGCACCCCGCTCAATCAGGGGGGCAGGGGGGATCCCCACAATGTACTTCACCCGAGTGAAATCCGCCATAGGAGCGTGTGTCTAGATAAAGTACGGTTATGGCCAGGGACGGTTCTTGGGGGTGATCTATCGGACATGCGGTATGGATTGATACACTAAATGCCCAGGTACCGCCGCCAAACTACCGATGCGCAACTGTAACGACTGCCGTTACAGTAATCAATGCTGTGACTAGTACACAAGAACTTTAGGTCAGACGTATTGCTGTACAGACGCGAGACGCTTCGGGGTTGGATCAAGGGGCTGGGCCTGCTGGGATTGTTAGCTGGCCTGGGTGCCTGTAGTGGGGCTAGGGACGGCCCAGCCCCTCGTCATATTAATTTGTACCAAGATTGGAGCCTGCAACCGGGTGATCGCATCGCTAATTACCAGGTACATAGTGGTCTAGGGGATGTGGCCCTTGATATCAGGGGCAACCGTCTGTATATGCCCTTTGCCGGCCAAGTCCAGGCGGCCAGCGGTCATGGCGATGACTGTGTGGTTGTCTCTAGTCCTGAGGTGCCCGCCTATCTTTTTCGCTTCTGCGGTTTGCGGCAAACCCGCTTGGGCGATCGCCATCAAGGGGATACTGTAGGCCAGGGGGATATTGTCGCCTTTGCCACCCTTCGCCGTCAGGCTGATGGTACCTGGGCTATGGTTGAACCGGCGAAAGAGATGATCGAGCAGTTTTTAGCCCAGCCCTAGTGCGCTATGTTTCAGGCTACCCGACAACGTTTGGCCCTGTGGTACACGGCCGTCACAGCGGTACTGCTGCTGCTATTCGCCAGCGGCTTTTACCTGTACGTGCGCACCACCTTAGTGGAGCGGGTGGATGACACCCTGAACCATGTGGTGGAAATTGTCGAGCGGTCCCTGGTGATTGAACCCAGTATGGCGAGGCCACGAGTATTGACCCCAGAGGGGACCCGCTTAGCGGCAGATACGCCCCCCCTACAGGTGAATGTGGAGGCCAGCTTTCGAGATAACACCCGGGCGGTGGAAGACGACCACATTGACCTGGAATGGTTTAGCCCCTCTGGACAACTGTTGTGGTCCACCTTATCGGATACGCTACCCGTGCCCCTACATGTGAACCCGGCCGGGGAAACCGTGCGGGTCAGTCCAGAAGGAGTGTTTCGCCAAATTACCCAGCGGGTGCAAGCGAACGGGCAGGTGCTGGGCTACTTGCGAGTCAGCCATCCCTGGTTTGAGGTAACCAAACCCAGTCGGCGCTTAATCGTGGATCTAGCCCTAGGTACTAGCCTAATGGTAGGGGTAGTGGCCGCCATTGGTTGGCTGCTGTCAGGGATCGCCATGGCCCCGGTGCGGGACTCGTACCAGCAGCTAAAGCAGTTTACGGCGGATGCCTCCCACGAGTTGCGCAATCCGATCGCGGTGATCCAAACCAATGCCCAGGTGGCCCTGGCGGACCCCAACCCTGATCTGGATTTCCAGCAACAACAACTGCTGGTGATCGAGCGGCTGACCCGGCGGCTGGGGCGACTGGTGGATGACCTGCTGTTTTTGGCCCGCCAAGACAGTGGGCTGATACCCCTCACCCTAGATCGGGTGGATGTGGAACAGTTACTCAAGGATGTTACAGAAGAACAGCAGGTGATGGCCCGCGATCGCGCCATCACCCTGACCTTAGCCCCCCAGGTCGTCGGTGGCAAAGGGGAAACGGCCCAACCCACCCCGCTGATGGTGCAGGGGGACTCGGGGCAGCTCACCCGCCTGTTTACCAACCTGGTGAGCAATGCGGTACAGTACACCCCTGACCAAGGCCAGGTCACCATTACCCCTCAGAAAATCAAGCAGCAGGGGCACAACTGGGTGCAGGTGACAGTAGCTGATACCGGCATCGGCCTAGATGAAGCGGCCCTGACCCATGTGTTTGACCGCTTCTACCGGGCCGACCCAGCCCGCCTGCGTCAGGGAGATAAAGGCACGGGGCTGGGGTTGGCGATCGCCAAAGCCATTGTCGATACCCATCGGGGCCAGATTAGTATAGCCAGCCAGCCTGGCGAGGGGACAAGGGTGACGGTGGTATTGCCGGGGGTGGGGGAGTGATGGAGTGATGGAGTGATGGAGAATTTTGAGTTTTGAGTTTTGAGGTGGTGTAGGGGCAGTACCGATGTGTCCGCCCTGGTGCGTGGAGAATTTTGAGGGGGGTGTAGCGTGGGTTAGGCGATCGGGGGTTGGGCTATCAACACTTCACTCTGGTCACCGCCGTAACCCACGACTGGGGAGTTAGTTTCTGCCCGGACGTAGAATGGTAACGCGAGGGCATCGGTGAATAAACACATGCCGTAGGGGCAGACCAATGTGTCCGCCCTTCTGTCTGCCCTGGCGGAGTGGGGTTAAGCGTTGTGATCGATCAGATGGTGAATGCGTTGGCGAAACAGGCGCACAGCAGCGCGTTGACCGATGGAGCGGCTTTGTTCGATAGGTGGCGGGGGCAGGCTGAGTCAGCCTATTATCAATAGAGGTTAAGCGTTTTTGGTGCCGAGAGGGAAACAGGTTAAAATCTAGCTAGTTTTCAAGTCGATAATCATCGATTCGATTATCCCAGCGACTGACAGGGTCCGGCATCATCAGACCCGTGACCTATCACGCCACCCTCTGGTCTACCCCAAAGTTTTTTCATCGATATAGCCTTAGCCCAAGGCTAAGGTTCTGCGGGGATCGCTCCCGGGGATCACTGGATCGCACGAAACCATTCAACTATAGAAGTCCTGCTGACCTTGATCCCCAGCTCACTGTATTGATTTTATTACCTCAATCTATGGCTGATACAACCCAGCAAACTGTGCTGCACCAGACTCCTGGGTCTCACAGTACCCACGATGGCTTGATCCCCGCTGTTAGTACGGGGATTTTTGTCTGTGTCCACGGGCATTTTTACCAGCCCCCTCGGGAAAACCCCTACCTAGATGCGATCGAAAAGCAGCCGGGGGCAGCTCCCTTCCACGACTGGAACGAGCGCATCCACCACGAATGCTATCGGCCCAACGCCTACGCCCGCATCCTCAACGATCGCGGTGAGGTGGTTCGCATTGTCAACACCTTTGAGTACATCAGCTTTAACCTGGGTCCCACCCTGTTGAGCTGGATGGAACGTTACGACCTAGAAACCTACCAGCGCATCCTGGACGCCGATCGCAACAGTTGCCAGCGGTTGAATGGGCACGGTAATGCGATCGCCCAGGTCTATAACCACATCATTTTGCCCCTCGCTAACCAGCGGGATAAGGTCACCCAGGTGCGCTGGGGGATCACTGACTTTAAACGCCGGTTTGACCGTGATCCCGAGGGCATCTGGCTAGCGGAAACGGCGGTGGACTACCCCACCCTAGAGGTGCTGGTACAAGAGGGGATCAAGTTTACCGTGCTGGCCCCCTCCCAGGTGCAGCGCTGCCGCCCCCTAGTCACCACCAATGGCCAGCGAGGAGACTGGCATGAGGTGGGGGGTGGCCAGATCGACCCCAGCCGCCCCTACCGTTGTTTCTTGAAACACGCCGACGGCAGCCCTGACCCTAGCCGCTACATTGATATTTTCTTCTATGATGGTCCGATCTCGCGGGATATGGGCTTTAACGATGTGCTCAGTTCATCCCAGCACTTCGCGGGCCGGATTGCCCAGGCCATCCATGGGGATCACCGCCCCTTCCAGCTGATTTCGGTGGCCACCGATGGGGAAACCTTTGGCCATCACCGGGGCGGGGCAGAAAAAGCCCTGGCCTATGCCCTGACCGAGGAATTTCCTCGCCAGGGTTGGACGGTGACCAACTATGCCCACTACCTGGCCACTCACCCACCCACCTGGGAGGCCGAACTGAAGCCGGTGACCGCCTGGAGTTGTTCCCACGGGGTCGATCGCTGGCAGGATGACTGCGGCTGTGGCGGCGGCGGTGAGTGGCAGCAACGGTGGCGGCGACCCCTGCGAGACAGCCTGGACTGGTTGCGGGATCAGTTGAGTCATGTGTTTGAGCCGCAGGCAGCAGCCTTGCTGAAGGATCCCTGGGCGGCTCGAGATGCTTACGTGGCGGTGATGGGCGATCGCAGTGACGACAGTCGCAAGACCTTCTTTGCCGCCCACCAGACCCATCCTCTCTCTGCCACAGAACGTACCACGGCCCTACAGCTGCTGGAAATGCAGCGCCACGCCCTGCTGATGTACACCAGTTGCGGCTGGTTCTTCGACGAAATTTCCCGCCCCGAGGGCACCCAAATTCTGCGCTATGCTGCCCGGGCTATGGATCTGGCCGGCGAGGTGGCTGGGATCGCCCTGGAAACGGCGCTTGTGGAACGGCTGCGGGCTGCCCCCAGTAACGTAGCTACCTTTAAAGATGGGGCAGGGGTATACGAGATTCTGGTAAAACCCAGCCGAGTCTCGCCGGAGCAAGTGGTAGCCCACTATGCCATGGGTTCCCTATTCAGCGACTACCGCCGGGAACAAAGCCTCTACAGCTACACCGTAGAGCAGCAGGACTACCGTCGCCAGCGCCTGGGTCCCCTGTCCCTAGCCGTGGGCCAGGTCACGCTTACCTCTACCATTACCCGCGAAACCCTGACCCTGGCCTTTGGGGCTTTACACCTGGGAGGGTGGGACTTCCACTGTGGCATTGGCAGCTTCCGTTCCCGCCTAGATTACACCCAGGCCAAAGACGAGCTGTTTGATGGCCTGGGTCAAGCCAGTGCCGCCCAAACCATCCTGGCGATTAATCGCATCTTTGGCGATCGCGCCTATGGGCTACCGGACCTGTTTGCCGAAGAGCGCCACCGGATGATGCAGTTGCTGTCCCAGGACACCCTGCTGCGGCTAGACCAGCTCTACTCCCAGGTGTACCGCGACAATTATGGGGTGCTGCGGGCCTTCCACCGGGACGGGTTACCGGTGCCCCAAGAGTTGCAGGTGGCGGCCGACATCGCCCTCAGTCAGCGCACCCTGGAGGTGCTGCATGCCCTGGAACGGGAGACTAGCGATCCCAGTAGTAATCCCCTACGCCAGGGGGAAGAGTACTTAAATGACCTGGATGCGATCGCCACCGAGGCCGGCTACTTCAATGCTCGCCTGACTCTGCCTGCTGCCAAGCCCATGCTGGAGGGGCTGATCTGGCGATCGGTGTGGCAACTGCTCAGCCATGAACCCAGCGATGCCCTGGCCGCCGATATAGATTGGCTGGGGCGGCTGATATCGTTGGGCGATCGCCTCTGCCTGGGGTTATCCCTAGAGCGTCCCCAGGAACTGTACTACCAGTATCTGCACCGCCAGGTGTTTGACCAACTGCACCAGGTGGCCCAAGGTACCCAAGCCTTAACGTCCGCCCGTCGTACCCAAATGTCCGACATCTTGCGCCTAGGGGAATACCTCTCGATGGACGTGGTAGCCGTGCGGGAAGCCCTGGAAGAGGTGTAGCCCAGGGGACTTTTGCCGCTATTCCAGGGCCGCTAAGCGATCCCGATGGCGGCTGTCCCACCCTACGGCAGGCCAAGGGGTAGCCGACAATGGCACTATAGCAATCAAAGCATAGTACACTAGAACTTGTCCTGGTGAGGGCAATCCAGATTTCAGCATTTCTTTGCCAAAAATAGGTAGCAACAACCTAAATGTGTAGCAAGCATGCCATTCATCCTTCTGAAGCAACTTACTCTTGGTCAGTCATTGGAATTAGGTTCTGAAGCGCGAGAACTGAATCAATAACCTGGTCATAAACCTGGCCCAGCGCTCTTCCCCAACCGGTATGCATGGCTGTACGGTTGATACCGAAAGATTCTAGGGTTTCAACCCACTCGGCTGCCGGGCTATCAGCTAGGAGGACAGCTGCTTCGATTTGCTCGCTTTGCCAGGCTTCCTGCTCGACATACTGGGCAATCGCCTCGGCAACCAGCCATGACTTGCTGCGCTTGGTGCTGGCAGCCAGAGCATCGAGCTTGACTTTCAGTTCAGGGCTGAGCCTGACGGTAACCACTTCACTTTGAGACACAGGAAGCCCTCCGTCTATCCTAGTGTGGCGGATGTATATGATGTATACATAGGCCATCAGCCTTCATCTGTCTGCCTTTTACTAGAGTCCTCAATCCAGGAGTCTAGGCGGAGGCGGGCGATCGCCTCAATTTGGCCCAGGGCCGTGGCCATTTCTACCTCGACAGGATTATTCACCCGCTGGGCGAAGTTTTCTAGAATCGAGGCTTTGGTATGGCCTGCCACCGCCAGAATAAACGGAAAGCCAAAGGTGTCTTTGTAACGCTGATTTAGGCTTTGAAACCGCTCATATTCAGCCGCACTCAGGTCCGTTAGACCCGCTTTACTCTGCTCTGCCACAGAGGCATCGGCCATGGCCACCCGAGCCCCGAGATCGGGGTGGGCCTTGATCAGGGCCAGTTTATCCTCCGGGGACAGCGATCGCACAATGGCCACCATCCGCTGGTGCAAATCGGCCACCGAGGCAAAGGGGCGTTGGTGCCAGACCTGGGCGGCGATCGCCGGGGTAGCTTCAAAGGCAGGGCCAATCGCCTCTACAAACTCGGCCTGGGACATGGGGTTGAGTTGGCTGAGGGGGTAGGGCATGGAGGGTTTTAGGGGTTCGGTTTTGGGTGCCAAGATCGTAAGGGCAGACCGATGTATCTGCCTGGGGTGTCTGCCCTGGGATATCAGGTTTCAGCACCATACCAAATCCCTTCGATGGCGGCAGCCACCCCGGCGGGATCGGCGTCGGCCCCAAGGCATTGGGTGACATGACCCAGCTTACGGCCAGGGCGCGGGCTTTTCCCATACCAGTACACCTGGGCTTGGGGGATAGCCTTCAGGGCGGCCAGGCGCTCCTGGTGGGTAGCGCCGGAGGCCTCTAGCCCTAACAGGTTAACCATAATCGCCTGGGCACAGGTGAGATCGGTGGGACCCAAGGGGCGATCGCTAATGGCCCGTAACTGCTGCTCAAATTGGGATGTGACGCAGGCATCCAGGGTGTAATGGCCGGAATTGTGGGTGCGGGGGGCAATTTCGTTAATCAGCACCTGGTCGTCCTTGGTCAGGAAACATTCAACCGCCATCACTCCTACCAGGTCTAAGCCATTCACGAGGGTGTGGGCCAGGGTAGCCATGCTTGCCATCACCGCCGGGCTCACCCGGGCCGGGGCCACCACCCGACGACAAATCTGATTCACCTGTTGGGTTTCTACCGCCGGGTAAATGGCCACCTCTCCCCTGGCGGAACGGGCCGCCACAATCGCCAATTCTTGCTTAAACGGCACAAACTCCTCCAGCAGCACTGGAGCTCGACCGCTGGTGTGCCAGACGGCTGTTAGTTGAGATGGGTCAGCCACCACAAACGTGCCATAGCCGTCATAGCCTAAGCGACGGGTTTTCATCACCAGGGGAAACCCCACCGGCTGGGCTTTGGCCAGCAGCACCTCTGGCGCTTCTCCCCCCTCTAGGGCAACGTAGCGGGGGTTAAGCAGCCCCATCTGCTGAAAAAATTGTCGCTGATCGAGCTTGTCGAGCACCAGGGTCATGAGCTCAAGCCCAGGCCGAAAAATCGTTCCTTGCTTAACCAGCGGTTGCAACCCGTCACAGTCAATAAACTCATTTTCAAAGGTAATCACATCGCACTGGCCGGCTAGAACCGCAGTCGCGTCGACGTCCGTTATCGGGGCCAAAATGGTGTGCTGGGCGATCGCCGCCGCTGGATCCTCTGGGTGAGGGGTCTGCACGGCCAACTGCAACCCTAAGGCTGTAGCCCCAGGTGCCATCATCCAAGCCAATTGACCACCACCAATCACCCCCACTCGCTGAATGGTCGGTGGCGTGTTGTCATCCCTCGCCTGCCCCATACTGTCCCTATGCTGCTGTAAACCCCTCCAATCCTACTAACATTGATCGCCCTATACCAAGTCCAGCTCGAGATCTAGAGTTTTCCCACAGGCAGAACTCCAGGTCTGGACTTGGATTTGGTTTATTCACAGCACGCCTGCTTCTGGCTCTACCAAGCCTGCCCCAGGGACAGTCATATCTCCACTGGTTTCAACCGTCGGAGCCCCTGCAGGCTCTGCTCCTGACAAGGGGGTAACCACCCCCGGGGGAGTTGCGGTGGTGGCAGGCAGCCAGTTCTCTTCGGAGGGCAATGGGGCACCGGTTTCGAGGCCGACGGGCTCTGGAGCAGCCGCTTCTAAGGATCGGGTAGGCCGACCAATTAAGTCCGGATCAATAATGGCGCTAGGGCCATCAAAGGGGGACTGTTGGGCCAGAGCTCTCAGCAAATGGGGGCGCAGGGTCTCAATTGGGTCATGGGGTTGACCGGTCAGAGGCTGAGAATCTGGAATGTTCAGACCGAGAACCAGACGGCTGGTTTGATAAACCCCCTGCAGGTCGAACTCGGCCACCTCGATATCGGTACCGTTCACCAAGGCCATCTGACCACCCCAAAGGGCTATATCCTGACTGTGATCGTTTGTGCTCAAGGATATGGGCCCGGCACTGGCGCTGGTTAAGGCCATCACCAGCGTCAGATTGCGCTCGGGCACATAACGGACCACCACCGCTGCATTCTGCAAACCGACGATGGCGTTAGCGGTATGAATGGTGGTGCGCCCCTGATCGGGGGGCACAAATAAGGCGGTTGTGCCCTGGCTTAATCGCAGCTGACGGGTTTGGGGCCAAAAGTGTAAGCTACTCTGTTCCCCCATGCGGACTAGGGAACCGTCATTAAACAGCAACTCAGCTTTGGCGGCGACGTTGGTTGTGATCCGATCCCCGGGGCAAAGGCACTCAGCGGCTACCGCCGGACGCACATTCCCTGCCACAGACGCTAGGTGTACCTGATTGGTACTGAAGTTAACCCGGGCTCGGGTGAACGGTACCTCGGCTTGGGCAGACGGTACTGCAGTGACCAGTCCGGCCAGCGCCACAGCCATCGAAACAAGGGAACGGAAGGTCATAACTACCCCAGGTCTGAACCTGGAACAACGCAACAATAGGCAGAAGGCTAAAGGTCAGCTCATCCTAGGTCTATTATGTTTGCTTTGACCGGGGCTGGAGAATGTCAGAGCCCTTTAACCAATGAATCTTCTGTGTTTGATTCGTATTTT
>SLIY01000294.1 GCA_007135385.1 Leptolyngbyaceae cyanobacterium CSSed165cm_216 | reverse complement strand
TATCCCCACGGCGGGATTAGGTGCCCATGGATTTTGGTATTGGATTTCTTTCGAACAACATTATGTTGCCGATCCTGGATTTTTTCTACGGGATCGTGCCCAGCTATGGGTTAGCCATCGTCGCTCTGACCTTAGTGATCCGTTTAGCTCTATACCCGCTCAACGCCGGGTCTATCCGCAACATGCGCCGCATGAAGGTAGCCCAGCCATTGATGCAGAAGCGGGTCAAAGAAATTCAAGACCGTCACAAAGACGATCCCGCCAAGCTGCAAGAGGAAATGGGGAAAGTCTACAAAGAGTTCGGTAACCCCTTAGCGGGTTGCTTTCCCGTGCTCTTGCAAATGCCGATTCTGTTTGCCCTGTTTGCCACTTTGCGGGGGTCGCCGTTCTCTAACATCTCCTACGACGTTAACTTCCAGGTTTTTCCCCAAGAGAAAATCGAGCAAATTCAGCCGCAAATCTACAGCACCTCCCCGAAGGCGATTTATGTGTCTGATGGGGCTCACTTCCCCATCGCCGCCGTGGTGCCTGGGGGCACTAAGCTCGTGGTTGGCGAAAAGACCGACGTGCGCTTACAGGCGGCTGACGGCCAGGATATTGACGCCCTGGTGGCCGAATATAATCAGGCGGGTGCTGAATTTCAGCCCCAATGGCAGGTGGCCAAGGGTGATGAGGTGATCGATATCGACCAAAGCGGTCATATTACGGCCCTAGCCCCCGGCGAAGCCTCTATCAAAGTTGAGGTGCCCGGCCTGGCGGCGAACAAAGGATTCTTGTTCATCAAGGCTCTTGGTCGGGTGGGGGTCACGGGTGAAGATGGCGGCATCCACTGGGACATCTTGATTATGGTGTTGTCCTTTGGCGCTAGCCTCTACGTGAACCAGTTGTTGTCAGGGCAAGGCTCTAGCTCGGATAACTCTCAGCAAAATGCGATCAACAAATTTACGCCGATTATTTTCTCGGGTATGTTTCTGTTTTTCCCACTGCCCGCCGGGGTGTTGATGTACATGGTGATTGCCAACATCTTCCAGACGCTACAGACCTTCATTCTGTCGCGGGAGCCCTTGCCAGAGAACCTGCAAAAGATTGTCGATGCAGAGTCGAGTAAGTCAGAGGATAATCGCGGTACCCTGCCCTTTGAGCCGGGGCGCGCTAAGAAGAAAAAGGCCTAGGTGACTATGGGTGAGCAGATTGCAGCCGCTGGGGTGGAATGGTTAACCTGCCTGCTGACGATGCAGGGGGTAACGACGACGGTGAAGGCGTCTTTTCAGGACGACGAAGCCGGGTCAAGCTGTTGGCTGACCATTGATCACGCCCCCCTCAGCCCAGAGCAAATACAGGGGCTGATTGGCGACGGCGGTCGGGTGTTGGACTCTATTCAATATTTGGCCAATACCACCCTCAATCTCGGTAAGTCGGACACCGAACAGCAAGCCTTTACCATTGAGCTAGCCGGTTATCGGGCTCGTCGTTTAGAGGAGCTGAAAGCGATCGCCGAGGCAGCGGCTAACCAGGTGCTGGCGAATGGCGAAGCCTATGAGATTCAGGGGCTGTCTTCGGCCGAGCGGCGACAGGTGCACCATTTCCTCGGCCATCAAGAGAGCCTCACCACCTTTAGCCGGGGGCGGGAACCTGACCGTCGGTTGGTTGTCTGTTTGGCCGCTCAACAGGATGCGAATCAGTAGGGCCAAGGATGGATAAGGTTTATATTCCGCAGCTGCTTCAGCAGCCCGCGAAAACCCTAAAACTTGAGATTGACACCTCCTTTCCTGAGCTAAACACCCTCACCCCAGTGCGGGGCGAGGTGACGGTGACCCACCAGGGTACTTACTTAGAGGTGCAAGCCGTGGCTGAAACCATCGTCACCCTGACCTGCCACCGGTGTCTGCAAAGCTATAACCACCGGGTATCGTTGGCCCCCCAGGAGCTGATTTGGTTAGAGGCTGACCCCGATCCCACCGCCTTGCCCCTAGAGCGAGAGGTGGGGGTGGATGAGTTGGTTGAAACCCTGCCCCCCAACGGCTACTTTTATCCGGCCACCTGGTTATATGAGCAGGTGTGTTTAGCGCTGCCCCAGCGGCAGGTGTGTGATGCCAACTGCCCCGGCATTGCTGTGCCTGAGGTGGGTGAAGCGGGGGATAGCAAGCCGGTGGATAGTCGCTGGTCGGCGTTGAGTCAGCTCCAGCGACAACTTCAGTCTCCAGATCCTTAGCTCAACTAACGGTCCCATACCCGCCATGGACTTTACTGACGAACTTGGGCTACTCATTCGGGCCCGCTACCCGATTATCTACATCGCCACCCAAGAAGAGGAACGGGCAGAAGCGGCGATCGCCCATTGTGCCCAAACTCAGGGACAACGGGCTGTCTACACCTGGGACTTTGTGGAAGGCTACCAGGGGAACCTGAACGACGCTGGTTTTGGCCGCCGTAACCCCTTACAGGCCTTAGAACTGGTGGATAAGCTGCCCGCCTCGGCCCCGGCGGTGTTTGTGCTGCGAGACTTTCATCGGTTTTTAGATGATGTGGCCGTGGCCCGTAAGTTGCGCAACCTGGCCCGCAGCCTCAAATCCCAACCCAAAAATTTGGTGATTCTCTCGGCTCAGCTCACCATTCCCGAAGAGTTGGGAGAGACGGTGACCGTGCTGGAATTCAGCCTGCCCAGTGCCGCAGTGATTCGTCAAGAGGTGAACCAACTGTTGAGCGCTACCGGCACCACCCTGCCCCCGGCCACGCTGGATGAAGTGGTACGCACCTGCCAGGGGTTGTCCTTAGAGCGGATTCGGCGGGTCCTGGCCCGGGCGATCGCCAGCCATGGTAGCTTTGACGATCGCGATCTAGACTCAATTCTGGAAGAGAAGCGGCAGTCCATCCGCCAAACCCAAATTCTGGACTACTATCCCGCCACCGAGCAAATTTCCGACATTGGCGGCTTAGATAACCTGAAAGACTGGCTGCTGAAGCGGGGGGCCGCCTTTTCTGAAAAAGCCCGCCAGTACGGCTTGCCCCACCCTCGGGGGCTGT
>SLIY01000363.1 GCA_007135385.1 Leptolyngbyaceae cyanobacterium CSSed165cm_216 | reverse complement strand
TGGCCACCCCTAGCTGAGCTGGCGGGACTGGCCGCCGATGGTCACGGACGGTGACAGCAGGTCTAGCCACCCCTGGTTGGACTCGCTGGGCTGGCAGCCGGTGATCACGAACAGCACGTCTAGCCACCATCGGACCCGTCGTCGCGCCACCGAGAGCCGCGCTGCCACGAGGGGACGGATTGACTCTTAGCGGCGGGGCGGCAGGGCGGCGGACAGGGGCCGCCGGGGAGAGTGGCGGCGGGAGTTTGGCGGCGATCACCGTCGCCAGGGAAGGGTTACCCCGGATCGCTTGCACTGCCTGGGAGAATTCGATCTGCTCTGGAGTTGCCGACGTGGGCTTGGGAGGGGTGCCAGCGGTGGCGGGGCGTTTTCGTTGGACGGTGATGTTGCGGGCAAACACCAGGGCGCTGACGTAGGCGGGGCATTGCCCGGCGGGGGGCATGTTGCCGTCAGAAAGCTGTTTGCTGCGATCGCCAAACCGCCAAAATCGAGCCTTAAACAAATCCGTATCTACCCAGGGGCGCAGGATTGCCGCCGAGCTAAACTCCAGGGTAATGGACTCAATATCAGAGGTCTGCCGATCGGCCGCCAGACGCGATCGCAACTCTGCCGGGGCCGCCTTGACCATGCTCTCCACCTCGCCCCTGGTGAGGGTAAAGGTCTGCCAAGAACCATCCTCCAAGGCGTTAGCGGGTGAAAAACTGGTGGGGTAGAACTGCACCCCATCGGTGTCGGTGAGAGCGCTGATATCGGGGTTAAAGCGGCTTTGCCAGGCTGACCAGGTTTGGTTGGGATTTTTGGCCCCCAGGCGGCGGCGCACCTCTTGGGCATTTTCCACCTCCTGTTTAAAGCCTTCGTTGACCCAGCGGGTCTCCAGGTCTTGCATCTGCTGTCGCAACTGGGGGCCCTCCACGTCCTGCCAGTGAGCCTGCCGGGCTGGGTCAGGGTCGAGGGTGGCAGTGAGCTGAGCAGCGTTGTACGCCTCCTTCAGCATGAACATCTGGTCGCGAAACTGGTTGTAGGTGAGCTGAGCCAGGCTAGGCTCGGGCCAGCCGTCTGCCCCAGTCACCGACAGCAACTGCATCGCCGCCTGGTACTGGGCTTCCTCCGCCGGGGTACGGGTAGACTGGGCCAGCTGCGTGTCGTGGCCCCCCAGCACATTGCCATAGGCTTCCCACAGGTAGCGCGCCACTGAGGGCTGCCATGCCTCCCCGGTGGGAATCAGGTTCACCAGCAGCGAAAATTCCTTCAGGCGGGGGACGTCAAAGGTCTGGGCAAAACCCAGATCGCTCTGGGTGTACTGCAAGGGCGTGATCGGAAAGCTTAGGAAGGTTCCGTCACTGCCAAAAACATTCTGGGCCTTGTGCATTAGGGCCAATTGGGCGATCGCATCCATAGCGTGGTCCTCAAAATCATCAACACAGTCAATTCAGAATCGCCAAGGGCTGGGGAGCAGGCGTCAGTAGTGGCTGATGGCCCGCTCCCTGTCCTCAGTAGCGACGGGTTAGATCCACGTTTCGATGCCTTCCAGGGGGTTGGGCGACTTGGGCAGAATGTGGCACTTAAAGCCAATCACCTGCATTCCCGGCACCCGCATGGTCTGACCATCAAAGCTATAGCTGTGCTTAGCGGTGGTTTCTCCCAGACTGGTACTGCGCTGATGGGATCCCCCCAGGTTGACTGGCCCCAGGGCCAGTGCCCCGCCGCCACTGGCAGAGGACCGTTCATACTCTGCTAAGTACTCCGAAAAGCCACTGCTCTGCCCCAGGGACAGCTCCAAATCCTTGATCACCACCATGGCGGTGGGATAGGCCGGAATCAGCCCATTGGCGGGGTTGCCGCCGTCGCTGACCATCTGCCCCTTGGCCTCTGGATTGCCTTGATCAAAGCGCCAAGATTTGCTGTTCAAAAAGGCCGTCTTAAACCAGGGCCGACTGATTAGCACCTGGGCCATCTTGAAGGAGAGCCTGAAGCGGCGGCTGTCGAACTGCACCTTTGACTCGTAGGAGGACTGGGAGTTAGTGGCTCTGCCGCCACCGCCAACAGTGACAAAGCCTAGGCTAAAGCCGCCACCGGCGCGGGTGCTAGAGGCCTTGGCCGCGTACTGGGAATTGCGGTAGCGGTTGTAGCGGCTGGAGTTGAAGGTAAACTGGGTCCACCCGGTGGCGCGGGTAAAGTTACCCGGCACCAACGACGTAAAGTAGAAGTCGCTGCCCGAGGCTAGGCCGCTGATCTTGGCTTTGTCCAGGTCATCCTGGTACTGAGCCTTGAGTAGGGCCATATCCCGCTGCATCACCTGGTCGATGAAGGCATTGATCGCCTCGTAGTCATTTTTGTAGCCGCTGGACACCCAGTCGCCCAGGGCAGCCCTGACCCGGTTGCGCAGAATATTGGCATTCATGGCCCAGTAATGCACGTCTTCGGGGCGGGTGGCCGCCAGGGCCGCAATGCGGCGGCTATTGTATTCCAGGGCGGCAGACTCGTAGGCGGCCATTTTTTCCTGGTAGAGCTTGACGATGGGGCCGTCTTCGGTATATTGCTCCTCTCGTCCCAGTAGGTCAGTGCGGGTGCCAGAGACTGTCAGCAGCCCCCGGAACCGTTCAATTTTGGCCTTGATGTCGTCAGACAGTTGTGACTGCATCACCTGGCTCATGCGCAGGATGTATTCGTAGCGATCGGAGAGGCTACCCTCATTGTTAAGCACACTGAGGCGAGTGAACTGCTCGTTGTTGAGCTTGGCCAGATCGGGCACAAAATCTACCATGCGGGCAAAGCTCTCGGCCTGCATATAGAGCCGAGCGGTGTCGGTGGCGCGCAGTTGATCGAGTAGCTCCGGGGTAATCTCTGGGGTCTCTGTATCGGTACCGAGATTTTTGATCGCCTCCTGGTTGACAACGCCGGTCAGGCCCTGGCTTAAAAAGTCAAAGTCATCGGCTTGAATGGGAATGCCAGGGGTTGCCCAGCTCAGAAAATTATCCTCTGAAGGGGGCACGGTGCTATCACCGCTGGTCAAAACATCGTATAGGCTAGCCATCATGGAATTGGCTAGGGCGCTAGGTTTTTCCAAAGACATAGTCGATTCTCCTGATTTCAATACTGGCACCTTCCGTGGCACGAATACACCCAAAAGCAATGGCAAAGTGGCAATGGCATCGATGGCGACCTCGATAAACCAGGTCACAAGTCCGCCAAAATTAGTTGCAATACTGCTCTTGTTAGCGCCTCTGGCTAACAGGATTCGTGCCGTCTTCAGGCATGTTTCAAGTATGGAGTCCAGCTACCTTAGCGTCATGACCCCCGTGGGTAATCTTGGGCAATCAAGCGATGACACATTTAAGGGGGATGTGCTGAAGCCGTTAAAGGAGAACAGAATTGTGCCTTTGGTCAGCCATCTGAACAATCTTTTGCAAGGCCAAACAGCGTTTGTCGCAAGGGATTTGCTGCAGATTTTGCGCGTTTTAATTTACAGGCTCAATGCGGCCTTCAGCAGAGCCAAAAGTTTTTCCTGAGCGGTGCTTTCGGCCAAATTGAGGGCCAGTACTCCAGTCAGTTTTTCGACCAGCTCAACGCCAGCCGTGGTGCTAGTGGCCACGCCAGTCACCACATCGGGCTGAAGGCCAAAGCTCTGACTCACCCCCACTACCGCATAGGGGTCAGAGGCGCAAAGCACGGTGAATATCACCTGCGGGGCCAGGGCCGCCATGGCGATCGCCCCATTGTAGGGCTCGTGGGGCGAGGCGCCGGCTTCAGCCACCACCACATCGGGCTGTTCCGCCTGCATCAGCGACAGTAGAGCATGCAACGAGGTGCGAAAGTCCTCCGGTGGAGCGATGGAGGAGGGGAGACCGACATCGACAAAGTCAAAGATGCGATCGCACCCGGCATCGGCCATTGCCAGAATATCGCGGTAGCGTCCGGCCCCGGTGAGCTTGGCGCCCACCACCTTCAAATCCAGCTGTTTCAGCAAGTGAATCATCACCCGCGCCGTCGAGGTCTTGCCTGCCGACATCGACGTGCCAATGATCAAAATGGTCGGTCGGTTGTAGGGGACGGGGGAGAGCTTGGGGACAAAATCCTGCATCTGCACCTTTTGCCCCTGGCGGACCACATGGCCCTCGTAGCTCAGGGTGGGTAATTGCGGCAGCAGGTAAGAGGCGGAGGTCAGGCGGCCAAACAATCCTGCCAGGGTCAGGTTCTGCATCAGTCCGTCGGCTTGAATCGACTGCCAATCGCCCACCGCCTCCAGGGTGGCCTTGCGAATGCCAAAGGCCCCAATCACCAAGTCCCCTTCCACCTGGCGAGCCATGCGCCCCGTCGCCAGTTCCACCTGGGCCAGGGGGCCTTTGCCCGTTTGCACCTGACCGACCACGTAATCGCCGGTGGCCCAATCGGCCTTGGGCAGGGGCTGCACGTCAAAGGGACGGCGGTCGAAGTCGGCAATGCGAGTGAGGGTGGAGAGGAAGTAGCGGGGAGGCATGGGGCGTGGGGGAGTGGGGGGGGAATGGGTGAGGGGGTGGAGGGGTGGAGGGGTGGATGCAGACCTGTGTGTCTGTCCAAATGGTCGATCGGTGGTGAACGGAGAAAAATTCAGGTTTTAGGGTTGAGGGGTTCGGCAACTAGAAGTTTGGCGGTGAGGGCGGCGCGTTCGATCAGGGAGTCGAGGTAGACAAATTCGCCGGGGGCGTGGGCCCCATCGCCGACGGCGCCGAGGCCGTCGAGGGTGGCGGTGTAAAGACTGGTGGTGTTGCCGTCGGAGCCGCCGCCAGCGGTTTCTTGGTCAAGGGCAAGGCCCAGGTCGGCGGCGGCGGTTTGGGCCAGCTGCCAGAGGTGCTGGTTCCTCGGGGTGGCTTCCATGGGGGGACGACCGATGCGGCCAGTGATTTCTAGGCGGGTACCGGGGGTGATGGGCTGCAGACCATGAATGGCGGCCTCTAGGGTAGGCACATCGGCCTGGTGCAGCACCCGCACATCCACCACGGCCCGGCTTTTGGGGGCGATGACGTTGGGGAGCAGGCCGCCATCGATGGTGCCGACGTTGACAGTGATGCCCCGGTCAGGATCGTTGAGGGCAAACAGCTGCTGGATGACGTGGGAGAGTTCCAGGATGGCGCTGGCCCCCTTGTCGGGATCGAGGCCAGCATGGGCGGCCTGACCAAAGACGGTGACGGTAAAGCGGCCCACCCCTTTGCGGGCGGTTTTTAGGTGCCCCTGGGGGCCGAGGGAGGGCTCGAAGATGAAAGCGCGATCGCACACCTGCGCCAACCGCCGAATCAACCGGGTAGATTCACCACTGCCGATTTCTTCGTCGGAGTTAATCACCACCGCAGGGGCGATGGGCCAGTCGCCGCCCAGGGCCTGCACTGCATCCAACGCAAACAGCAGGATCACCAGGCCCGCCTTCATGTCGTAGCTGCCGGGGCCATAGAGTTTGCCCTGGCTGACGGTGAGGGGCATGTGGGCTAGGGTGCCCACGGGCCAGACGGTGTCGCAGTGGCCGATCAGCAGCTGGGCGGGCTGTTGGGGGGGGCGGGGGGCGATCGCAAACAAATGGCCCCCAGTGTGGCGACCGGAGAGCGATCGCACCCGGAACCGCCGCCGCCGCAGTTCTTGCGCCAGCAAGGTCAGCATCGGGGCCTGGGCCGTGGGCACGGTGGAGGGGGTTTCCACTTGTACCAGGGTTTCGAGCAGAGTCTGCATCTCGCCCCGGCGGCGGTGGAGATAGTCCAACAGTCGCGGCGTAGCCAGGGGGGGAATTTGCAGAGTAGTCATCGCTGAAACCCCTCGTGGAATGGGAACGCCTGGCTGTGGTCAAGGGTGGCGAAGCGCCCCGGCGACAGGTAGGCTAGCAAGGGCGCTCGACGCAGCAGGTCTTGATCGTCCCGGGCGGAGAGGCGCAGGGCGGCTTCATCCACCTGGGCGGCGAGAATCTTACCCGCAATCAGGCTGTTGTCGCCAAATCCATCCACAATGCGATCGAGCTCACAGTCGAGGCAGAGGTAGGCGTCTTGCAGAAAGACCCCCTCTACCCCCTGGGATTTGACCGTGGGTAGAGCTACCAGGGAGGGCTTTTGGTCATCGTCGCAGCGGGGGGCGGCGGTCAGGCTAGTGGCCAGAATTTGGTGCGGCTGGGGAAAGCTGACGGTGAACACCCCCGTGCGCTGAATATTTTGGTAGGTGTGGTGGCGGGGCGTGCAGACAAAGCCAAAGTAATGACCCCAGCCCAGGGGCATGGCCATGTGTTTAGGGGCCAGATCGTAGGTGCCATCGGCTTCCTGGGTGCCGATCACCACCAGTGGGGCAACGGTAAAGACCCGCTCCCAGAGGGGTTGGCTAAGATCTAGGGAAACTAGGGTGCGAGGGGTGGCTTGAGGCATGGGCTGACAGTTCTCGTCCAGGAGTGCAGTCGGCGAGAAGCCTCCTGTGATCTAGGCTACAAACTTTTGGGGGGGATGGCGGCGATCGACAACAACTTTTAATGGGTCGAGGGCCATTGGGGGCGCAGCGATGCGATCGCCTAGATCGAGCATTACGCTTCATGACTTCTGCCCATACCTGGCTCAGATTTGCAAGAGGATAGAGATAGCGCTCTAATGCAATGGAGCCATCGCCCCTATGAACCAACAACGCTTACGGAGCTATATCAGCCTAATCGAACAACTGCTGGTGTGCCCCAGTGGAGAGGAATGGATTTTGCTACGCCAAAATGAAGGGCTGGTCACCCCAGAATTGGTGCAAGTGATGGAACAAGTGGCTGCTCAATTGATCCGTCAAGGCAGTGCCAAAGAAGCCAAGTTTCTCCACAACCTGGCTGGGCAAATTCACCACCTGTTTATGGCTCAAACCGTTCCCCCTGCCCAGGAAGACGACCAAGCCCAGGCTTACCTGGAGTTGATCAAAGCCCTTTTAGACTGCCCTGAGGGCACTGAGGGGGATCTGTTAGCAGCCCATGAGGGGCTAATCGGCCCAGGCTTAGTCCACTACATGCAACAGGTTGCCGCCCAGCTCGCTGCCAATGGCGACCCAGACTCGGCGAGTTATCTCTATAGCTGGGCCACAGAGCTGAACCACCTGTGGTTGCAAAAACACGAGTTTGAGCTAAAACCCAAGCCAGGCCAGGCTGCCTCAGCCTCGGGGGCAACGCCTGTCGCCGCGCCAGAATCTGCTGCGACTGGGCTACCCGCTTCGCCCCCACCCTCGCCCCCACCCTCGGACGATCCCTGGTTGGTGACTCCGACGACTCCACCGGAGTCTCAGCCACCGGTTGCGCCCAAGCCTTCAGCTCTCTTCCCAGATGTGGCTTACCCCCCGATGGTCGAGCCCCCGACGGTCGAGCCTGGCGGGAAAACCCCTCAGGCCATGGAGGCGATCGCCGCGGCCCTAGACCGCCTCAGCGAAACCCTGAGGGCTAGACCGCAGCCCCCGGTCAACCCGCTCTGGTATATGGAAGTGCTAGAGCAGGCCTGCACCAACAGCTGGATTTTAGCCAGTGAGGAAATTCACCAGCTAATTGGGGTGAAACCAACCTGCCCCAAGGGCCACGACTCGTTTCGGCGCGGCAGCTGGGTCTTTACCAAGTCGGGTAAGCTGGGGAGCCAGACCGCCTGGCGGGTGAGCAAGGACGTTGCAGAATAGCCGTAGACCGCTGAGGAGACCGCTGAGGTTTTGAAAACCTCGGTGGTCTTGGGCCGGGCACGGCAGGATCAGAGCGCCCTGTTCATTCCCACTGGCCTCAGGCAGACAGGAGAAAGCCGATTGCTGGGGCAGGGGTGGTATGGCTTTCCAGGGCATCTGAGCAGTCTGCATGACTATTTACCAATGCAGAAGCGGCTGAAGATTTCATCCAGCATTGACTCGGTGATGTCATGGCCAGTGATGGACCCCAACGCCTGAATAGCGATCCGCAGGTCGATGGTCCAAAAGTCGAGGGGCAGTTGCTGATCGATGGTGTGTTGTACCTGTCCTAGGGCGGTTTGGGCCTGGGTCAGGGCAGCGGCTTGGCGTTGGTTAACCGTAAAGTCCAGGTTACTGGCGGAGAGTTGATCCGCCTGAATAGTTTTCAGAATAGCCTGCTCTAGGGCCTCAATCCCCTGGTTTTGGGCGGCGGCGGTATAGACCACGGGCAGGGTAGGGTCTGGCAGGGGCGGCAGACTGGCGGTGGCCACCAAATCAATCTTATTCACAATCAAAATCAGGGGGCGATCGCCCACCAGTTGGTACAAGGCTTGGTCTGCTGGGGTCCAGCCGACGCTAGCATCAATGGTTAGCAGCACCAAATCGGCGGCCTGGGCGGCTTGGCGCGATCGCGCTACCCCGATTTGTTCCACCTGATCGGTGGCGTCACGAATTCCGGCGGTATCCAGCACCTGAATCGGGATGCCACCCACCACCAATTGGGATTCCACCAGGTCTCGGGTGGTGCCGGGTAGGTCGGTAACAATGGCGCGATCGCAGCGACTCCAGGCATTCAGCAAACTCGACTTACCCACATTGGGGCGGCCCACAATCGCCACCTTCAGGCCGGTGCGCAGTAGTTCCCCCTGCTCAGCGGTGGCCAACAATTGAGTGACATGGGCGCGCACCGTGGCCAACTGGTGGCGAATGGCCGGTTCATCTAGGGGGGGCAGGTCGTCCTCAAAGTCAATACGAGCTTCAACTTCGGCCAATATATCCAAGCAGGCCGATCGCAACTGTCGAATCGGTGTCATCAGTTTGCCCTGCACCCCAGCCAGAGCAGATTTGGCCGCTAGGGTTGACTGGGCCGCCACTAAATCCGCTACCCCTTCTGCCTGGGTCAGATCAAGCCGCCCATTTAGAAAAGCCCGCAGGGTAAACTCCCCGGGTTGGGCCAACCGGGCTCCCTGGCCAATACACAACTGCTGCACCTGCTGTACGGCCATTAAGCCACCGTGGCAGTGAAACTCCACCACATCCTCACGGGTATAAGACCGGGGGGCCAGCATCAGCAACAACAGGGCCTGATCGACAATCTGCCCAGTTTGGGGATGGCGCACATAGCCATAGAGAATACGATGACTGTCCCAGGGTTGCTGCCCAGGAGCGTCAAATAGGGCACGAGCAACGGTTAGGGCCTCTGCCCCAGATAATCGCACGATACCTACGCTGCCCTGTTGGGGCACAACCGCCGTGGCGATCGCCACAATTGTTTCTGCCTGGGAGATATGACTTTGGCGAGGATGGCCCATAGGATTGCGATGAATGAGTCCCTTGCCCATCCATTAGAGCAAACTTTAGAGACAGCTGGATAGCTTGAAGTTCTCTCAAAGCAACGGCAGCTCGCGGTAATGCGCTAGTTTCGCCGATACAATGGGAGTACTATACCAAGTCCAGCTCAGGATCTAGAATTTTCCCACAGGCAAAACTCTAGGTCTGGACTTAGGTTTGGTTGATTTACCTGACATTGAACCGTCAGGGTTCGCTGCTCTACCATTTTTCTATTCCTTCGACCTCACACACCTATGACCACCATTACGGACGCCTCCCGTAGTCCACAATCGTCTATGCGTAAACCTGCTAAACCCCGGTGGAAGCGGCAAATGCGCTACCTGTATTGGCGCTTCCTGCGGCTGCAAGGTAGCCCCGAGCATTTGGCCCGGGGGCTAGCAAGCGGTGTGTTTTCCGGCTGTTTTCCGCTATTTGGGTTTCAGATCATAATTGGGGTGGGGGTGGCTACAGCCATGCGCGGCAACCGGATCATGGCTGCCGCTGCCACCTGGATTAGTAACCCCTTCACCTATGTGCCTCTGTTTGCCTTTAATTACCAGATCGGTCATTGGCTATTGGGCAGCGGCCCGGTACCCAGCTTTCAGGATTTGGATACCCTGCACAGTTGGATGGATATGGGCACTGAGGTCTCTACCCGATTATTGTTGGGTAGTACAACGGTGGGGATGATTGCTGGTATGGGCAGCTACTACGGGAGTTTGCCGTTGATTCGACGCCTGCGCTCGCGACGGTCGTCTACTACTCTGCGTGCCAAAGATCTGGACGTGGAAGATTAAGCGATATCCTCCATAGGAACATAGTCCGCCCTAGGGTAGGTGCCTGCCCCCTGGGGGCAGGCACCTACCCTGATAACAAGTTAGAATCAGGCCACCTTTAGAACCTTATGTTTGTAGTAGGTTTTATACGTGTAAAGACCAAACTCAAGCTGCAACAGTAGTCGATTCCTGGTTCCACCAACATTGCTGCCTCGGTGGATGCAGTATGGGTCGCCGACAAAGCCAAGTCCTGCTGGTCCTGTTATGGTGACAATATTACTTTCTCCATAAGTCTGGATAATGTTTTGATCAGCTTTACTGGCTAGCCTTTGACCTAATAGCTGATCTCGCAAGCGACGGTGCCGATGGGTACCCTTGATGTATAAATGTGCTCCATCTTGCTGGGAAACATCGGTTAAGTAGAAAAAGAACTTCAGTGATCGATAGTCATTAATGTCACAATGAAAGACCTGGGCAGCCGCAAGCTTTTCTACGTCCTTTAAAGGTCTGGGAAAACTCCATAGCAAGTCACTGTGCATGTAAACAGGTGACCGACCTAAGTATTGATGGGCAATAGATAAGATGATGGGGTCCCGCTTCAATACCTGTATAACTTCACACATATCCTGGCTGTGGAGGTAACTAGCATATTTGATCCCAACATTAATACCAAGATCTTTGGGGTTGGGGCTTTTAACCGTAATCTTATAACCTGAATCTCTATTAGCATAACAGGGGTGGCTATAGGCAAAATCTAGCACAGCATTGATTTGGGCCTGATTTAGTCTTAATCCTGAATAGTATCCATCGCTTTCGAGACAGTCAGTCACTTCTGACAAAGGATGATCTAATTCAATGGCAAAAGTTCCAGACTGGATAGGTGGCAAGGATAATCGCTTTACCCCAATCCTTGAACAGTCCCGAACAAGGCAAAATCTAGCCAGATACTTCATCAAAAAGAAGCTTTTATCTTCTCTTAAGTAATAAAAATTTGTTTTGCAATAGTAAATAATTTTTTCTAGTGCGCGGAATGCCCTATTGTCTTGGCTTGTCTTGATCTGCATCAAATTTCTCTTTGTAAAATGAGTAGTTTTAGTGTTGATGTGCGATTTGGGTGATTCTTTTCGTGCTGGCATAATAAGAGAATCAAGCATTTTTTTGGATTAAAAAATAGCCTATTTCCTAACATTAAAAGTCCGCACCAATTCAGTTGCTTCACCATCTCAGAAGTCGCGTATAAAGTGACTCTAAATTGGTGATGAGAAGAGGCTAAATGCTAGCAAATACAAATCTTCATCCAAAGCATTTCCTATGCGCTTTTGGATAGGAAGTAGAAGAAAGCTTCTTTATGTTTCACCGCCATGGAATTTTCCTGTGGCCGAGTAGATGCTTCAATTCTTGAAAAGAATATATGCACTTCAATCATGTTTCAAGCTTAGGCAGACTGGTTGATTCGGTCTAGATAGGGTTGTTGAACTTGAGTTTTTGGGATAGATGCGATCCTTGATTAATTGCCACAAAAAATGATGCAAAAATCTTAAGCACCCTGATTAGGTGACACTACTTAGAATCTTTTTGAGGACTCTATTTTGTTTGTGACGATTAGTTCTAACAAGACTATAGCCTTACGGTTCTGTAAGTGTAGTCCTGTCAACGCAACAGGCAGGTGTCTTTGCCAATATTATCCTGATTGTTTGTCAACAATAAAAATAAGTGAGCGTATTTTCTAGAAGCTTTATGCTACGGGTGAGAATCATAAAGTATCTTTTTGGGCTAG
>SLIY01000411.1 GCA_007135385.1 Leptolyngbyaceae cyanobacterium CSSed165cm_216 | reverse complement strand
TGCCCGCTGAAATCACCAATATCCTCTAGGATTAATCTATCTTTAGGGTCAGCCCTTGCGGGGCCTGATGACGTTGTCTTAAGAAATGCTGGCTTTGGCCTATGAACCGTGTTGAGCGTCTACCATCTCGCATGAAGCCTTATCTATGGGCCGTGGGAGAGGGTCTGGACACCTTACCCCTAGATGAATTGGTGAGCCAGCGTTATCGGGTTGTGGCCCCCCGGGTCTGGCTAGATACCCGACCCGAGCAACGGCCCGATACGCCTGATAGTTTGCCCCCAGTGGCGACCCCTTACTTAACGCTACACCACCACCGCCTGCATGTGCCAGGTCTCTATGGGGTGTTGGACCAGGCCATCACCACACCCATTTTGTTGCTAGAGAATGCACCTCTTCATCCCCAGGGGGGAGAACTCTACCCGACCCTTGAAACTGGGCTGTTTAACGCTTCACCCCTACGGCAGATCAACTGGATCTGGCAAATGTGGGAGCTGTGGCCGATTCTGGAGGCCCATGGGGTGGCCACGAGTCTACTCACCCCGAACAATGTGCGGGTAGAGGGATGGCGGCTGCGGCTGCTAGAGTTAGTGGCTGACCCAGACCCGCCAGAATTAACTGCGTTGACCCAACGATGGCGATCGCTATTGTCGCCCATTCATATCTCGGTGTCAGAGTCCCTGGGACAGTTGCTTGATGCCATTGATCAGGGCCGGGTCGAGGTAGATACCATCGGCCTCCAGCTCAACCAGATCTTGCTGACCCAGGGGGCCGCCGTCTCCAGTCGCTTGGCCTTGGCGGGGGCAGTGACCCAGGGACCAACCCAACCTCGTAATGAAGACGCCTGCTGGCCCTATGGACCGACCCTAGAACTAGGCACCGATGACGAGCGGTTACAGGTGGGCATTATCTGCGATGGGGTCGGGGGCCATGACGATGGCGAAGTTGCTAGCCAGCTAGCGGTCCAGTCCTTACAGATTCAGCTACAGTCCCTACTGGCGGAGACCCAAAAAGAATTTCAACTGCTGCCTCCCCAGGTGGTGACCCAGCAGTTGGAGGCGGTGATTCGCATCGTCAACGAACTGCTGAATTTTCAAAATGACAATCAAGGGCGAGTAGGGCACCAGCGCATGGGCACCACCCTGGTAATGACGGTGATTATTCCCCAACGGGTGCAAACCGACGAGGGCTGGGGCCGGGTCAATGAGGTTTACCTGGCCCATGTGGGGGACAGCCGAGCCTATTGGATTACCCCCGACTACTGCCATCAACTCACCGTTGATGATGACATCGCCAGCCGGGAAGTTTTGGCTGGCCGCCAGACCTGGCCCTTGGCCAAACAACGCACCGATGCCGGTGCCCTGACCCAGGCCCTGGGCACCCGGGGGGGGGACCACCTGCACCCCCACATCCAACGCCTGATTCTGGATGAAACGGGGCTGTTACTGCTGTGTAGCGATGGCCTCAGCGATAATTACCGGATCGAGGATGCCTGGGCTAACTACATCGGGCTGATTATCAAGGATATTGTCACCCTGGAGTCGGCGGTGGCCTCCTGGATTGAGTTAGCTAACCAGAAAAATGGCCACGACAACACAGCGGTGGTGCTGATGCAACACAAGCTGGTCACACCCATCGGCGATAGGGCTGACGCTATCCCCCTAGACGATAGCCCTCGGCAGGAGCGGGGGTCCCCTGGCGGCGCCAAGCTCTATGGAGAAAGCCTGGGGCAGGAGGATACCGCCGCTGCTGCCAACACTGCTAAGCGGCCTAAGGGTGTGCCCCGATGGCTATTGGCGGTGTCTGGGGGAGCACTGCTGATCGCCCTGGTAGGCTGGTGGCTGATGACGCGATCGCCGACTCCCCCTACCCCCACCCCACCAGCCGAGACTGAGATAGAACCCGAGTCCTAGGGGCCAGTGATGAGGGTCAAGTGATGGCACTGTTACGTGATACCTGGACAATGCCCTGGACCGATGGCTTGCCGTCGACCTTGTTCAACCCAGTCCAGACCTGGTTGAGCGCCCACCCGCTGGTCGCCTGGCTGGTAGCCCATCCCCTGTGGGCCTTGGGCTTGCTGGTGCTCGGTATTTTGCTGCTGGCTGGATTGTGGAGCGCGATCGCCCGGCTGACCGAAGGCTTTTGGCTAACCCTGGTGGGGTTACCGTTTCAGCTGGGAAGTTGGTTATTTACTACGGTGACTAGGGTGTTGGTCCGACGCTGGGTAAAACCATCCCCCCAGGCCCACCCCGATCGGCTGACAGAAATTATCAGACGTTTAGAAACCCTGCAAACCGAGCAGGAGAATCTGCTGGCGGAAATGCGGCAGCTGCTAGGGGAGAGGGAGTAGGGGGGTGGGGTGATAAGCGAGGGAGAACATGTTTTTATTTTGGTCGAAGCTGCTGCCACTGTTGATCTATCCCCTGGGGTTGGCCTGTGTACGGTTGGCTAACTTATGCGGCAGAGGACTAGACCTGGTACCGGCCATCTAGCCTTTAGCCATATAGCCCTGAATGTTCTCTGGACGAAACTGACGCAGAATGGGGGTCGCTTGGCGCACCAACCCTTCAGACCCACGCACCACCACCAGAAACTTGCCATCGTTTAGGCGGTTGCGGTAAGACAGGGCATCGCCACTGCCAATGGCAATACCCACGCCACCGCCAATAAAAAAGGCCCCCATAGCCCCAGAGCCAGCCCCCAACAGACCGCCAATCAGCTGATTGCCCAAGCGCCCAGTCCAGGCAAAGGTGTCAAGTCCAGTAATTAGGTTGAACACAAACCCGGCAGCAAAGCCAAAGGGCACCAGCCACAGCATCATCAGCCGAATTTGCTTCCAGGCCTGGTCGGCAGGGTCAATCAGCCCGTAGTCATCAGCAGACTTAAAACCGTTACCCAAAATATCAAAGCTGCCTTTGGACACCTCAGCCTTTTCTAGGGCAATGTAAGCTTCTTCGGCTTTGATCCGAGTATCGAAAACAGCTACCAGATAGTTCATCGCAATCCCTACTAAAGGTACGTCAATCAGCGCTATTCCTGAAACCTAGCATCTAACCCCTGAACCCCTCAGCCAGGGTTGTCATATTTTTGCCAGCCAGTATTAGTTGCGTAGTTTAGGACAGGGTTGCGGCTTGACCGCTAAGGCGCATTGATCCACTAAACAGGGTTGGTTATAGGCCGCTTCCGTTTCTAGGGGCGGCGGCGGTTGGCCAAACACCATCTCGCAGCTAAAGTCTTCAAAGTTAGGGGTCATGGTCAGGGGAATGCCAAAATCTTCGGTAAAAAATCGCTGGGTAGGTAACTTGCACATGTTGACGCACAGGCCAACGCAGCGGCTCTCATCTAGGTAACGGCATTTTTTAATCTGTACACCGCTCGCCTGGGAGCGTACCCGCCCGGTGCCGTCATCGACATCTACCGTCATGACGTCGCAAGGGCCAACCAACCACTCAAACAATCGGGTGGCAAACCAAGCATTGAGCTCACACACCAACTGGGTGGGCGAAAAGAGCTGGCGAATCAGCCAGAGGGCCGGCCCAGGCACCAAAGATCTCAGCACTACCGCCACTACGGCTTGTTGCTCTTGGGCATTGCGCCCCTGCATAATTTGTTTCGACAGGTCCACAAACCCGTCATAGCCCTTGAGCGCCGTTTTTTGCCCCACAGCGTGGGACATTTTGCGACTAAATAGCCCAATAAACAGGCGATCGAAGATATTATCGCGGTAAACCGTCTTTTCAGACGTGGGCCCGACCCCAGAGACTGGTTGCAGCGGCATGTTGTTCTTTACCCATGACCTCTCTTACCAGGGTAATGGTTTACTTAATTATCGGTGTGATTGAACCTGGACCTGGCCATCAAGATTACCCTCAGAGATTGTTTAAAAAGCCAAAGAGCGTCTCAGGTTATACCTGTGGGGTAGGCCAATGGCCTCAAACTTCAGCAGGGTTACGGCCCCTTGGCGGCAAACTATACCTGGCAATAGTCCGGACACTTTTCTGGGCGAAGGCTGAAACTATGGATTTCTCGTTGACCACGTCATTGGGTAAGGGGTCTGAAACCCTAGTGCTACCGCTGGTCATCCCAGACTGTCCGGAGTGTTACCTGGGATGACCTTTTTCAAACAACCTCTCGATCCGGCTTAGAGTGTGCCACCTAAAACTGATCCAGAGTCTCACGGCGACCAGCCCAACGGACCGAGTGCGCGTCCTGGAAATGGATGTTTTTTTAGTTGGGATACGCTTAGCTGCCAGGTGACAATGGTGCCAAGATGTAATTTTATTGAATAGAGCCAATCGCGATCGCCCCCTGAACGGGCCGCCTTGGCTTTTGGCTGGCCTACTCAACTCTCGCCCCCTTGCGATGGGCAATTGGCACAGCACCCGGCAAACGCAACTCAGTTCAGCAGAAAACGGTATCTAAATGACTCTACAAAAAGATGGTATTGCGCCCCATGGTGGCACCCTAGTGGATCGGCTTGTAACCGCCGACCAAAAGGGGATGTTTCTCGACAAAGCAGATACCTTACCCCGTGTCACCCTAGATGAGCGAGCCTTTTCCGACTTAGTCATGATTGCCATTGGTGGCTTTAGCCCGCTGGATGGGTTTATGGCCAAGGCCGATTATGACACTGTGGTCACCGACATGCGTTTAGCCAGTGGCTTGCCCTGGGCAATTCCAGTCACCCTATCGGTGGATGAGGCGGTGGCCGACAGCTTGAAAGCAGGTGACCTGGTGCGGCTGGATGATCCGACTGGGCGGTTTGTGGGCGTACTAGAACTGACTGAAAAGTACACCTACGACAAGGTCCACGAAGCGGTCAACGTCTACCGTACCGATGCAGACCAGCACCCCGGTGTCAAGGTGGTCTATGACCAAGGAACCGTTAACCTGGCCGGACCAGTGTGGCTGCTAGAGCGTGATCCCCATCCTCTGTTTCCCAATTACCAGGTGGATCCAGCGGCTTCTCGGGCTCTATTCCGGCAGCGAGGTTGGCAAACGGTGGTCGGTTTCCAAACCCGCAACCCCATTCACCGGGCCCATGAATATATTCAGAAATGCGCCTTAGAAACCGTAGACGGCCTATTTCTTCATCCCCTCGTCGGGGCCACCAAGTCTGATGACATCCCCGCCGACGTGCGCATGCGCTGCTACGAGATCATGATTGAGCACTACTTCCCCCAGGACAGGGTGATTCTAGCGATCAACCCGTCTGCCATGCGCTACGCTGGTCCTAGGGAAGCAATTTTCCACGCGCTAATTCGCAAAAACTATGGTTGTACCCACTTTATTGTGGGCCGTGACCATGCTGGTGTTGGCGACTACTATGGTACCTACGATGCCCAGCATATCTTTGAGCAGTTTGAACCTGCCGAATTGGGCATCACACCGATGAAATTTGAGCACGCCTTTTATTGCACCCGCACGGGTGGTATGGCAACGGCTAAAACGAGTCCCAGCACCAAAGAAGAGCGCATTCATTTATCCGGAACAAAGGTCAGAGAAATGCTGCGTCGGGGCGAACTGCCCCCCCCAGAATTCTCTCGTCCTGAGGTGGCAGCGGAGCTAGCCCGGGCTATGCGGGTGCCTGAAGCTGTGGGATAAGGGAAATCGCTAGACTGAAGTCAGGCTGCAATCACTGAGCATGCGAGCAAACCGGTGGCATTAAAACGACGGGCGTTTCTGCAACAGGCAAGTCTCACCCTGGGAGCATTGGGGGTGGGGGGCTCCACCTGGTTGACTGGCTATCAGCAGGCTCTGGCTAAGCCGACCCAGCGGAAGCTGGCACTGTTGATTGGCATTAATCAGTACTCCAGTCGTGCCATCGACCCAGTTTTGGCGGATGATGTCGGTCTGAAGGGTTGCCTTACGGATGTGGATATGCAACGGCAACTGCTGGTGCATCGGTTTGGCTTTCAGCCAGTGGATATTCTCACCCTGACAAACCAAGAGGCCAGCCGTCAGGGCATTCTGGAGGCGATTGACCAACATTTGCTCCAACAAGCCAAGGGTAATGATGTCGTGCTGCTGCACTTTAGTGGTTATGGCAGTCAGGTGCGATTGGAGGCTGATAGCCCTAGCCCTACCTTCCGGGCGGCTTGGGTAGCCAGCGACAGTCGTCTTCCTAGGGAAGATGCGCCGGCCCTAACCGATGTGTTAGAAGCAGAACTAACGGCCCGGCTGCAACAGCTCCCCACCACCAACATCACCACGGTGATCGATGCCGGTAGCCAAGATGCCGGGTATCTGCGCTGGGGAAACTTGAAGGTGCGATCGCGGCCTGCCGTGCCTACAGGCACGCTGCCTAAGGGAGTGCAGCCAGAGCTGGTGAAGATGGCCCCCTGGCCAGGGCTGCTGTTACGGGCCGGGGATCTGGGACACCTGGTCTTAGAAAGTCAGTGGGATGGCTTTAGTGCTGGGGTGTTCACCTATGCCCTGACCCAAAGTTTGTGGGAAACCTTACCGGACCCCAATCCCAAGGTACTGCTAAAACAGGCCACCAGCCGCCTGCAGGTATCGATTGGTCCGGACCAACAACCCACCGTTGAGAGTCATTTACCCACTAAAACAGAAGCCGCCTATGCCCTTTCCCCCCAATTGCCACCAGCGGATGGGGTAGTCTTGCCGGTCTCAAGTAGCGATCGCCCCTTGATCCTATGGCTGGGGGGGATCACGGCCCCCGTCCTCCGATACTTACAACCGGGATCTCAATTTGTTACCCGACCCAGCGACGGAGCCACCAACTTTTCAGACCCTGGCACCGTCCAGTTACGGTTGGAGTCCCGCAGTGGCCTACGAGCCACGGTTAAAGTGGTGGGATCAGCCCCTAGCCAGCCCCTAGCCCGCCAGCCGGTTTACGAAAAGTTGCGTCTGCTACCCCAAACCATTGATTTAGTAGTGGCCCTCGATCATCAACTCAAGCGGGTTGAGCGGGTAGATGCCACCAGCGCCCTTTCCAATATTCCCTTTGTCACCTCGGTCGTCGCGGGGGAGCGGGCCGCCGACTGCCTATTTGGCCGCTTGCCAGTCGGCCCTGTATCCACCCTAACCGCCTCCCTGATCGGTGTTGCAGAGACCGGCGACTTTCCGAAGGTCAGCGACAATGCCCTCAGCAGCTATGGTCTATTCGCCCCAAATCGCACCTTGGTACCGGGCACAATGTTACCCAAGGAAGAGGCGGTTAAAACCGCCGTTAATCGCCTCACACCCCAGTTACAAACTCTGTTGGCCTTAAAGCTATTGCGCCTGACAGAAAATCGTTCGGTCTCCTGGCTCGGTGCCACCGTCGCCCTGGAAACCACCCAGCCGCAGCCCCAGGTGTTTATGAAACAACAGACCGATCGCAGCCCCAAGGCAGGGGTAGCGGCGGTGCTAAATCGGTTAACCCACAAGCAGTCTCCCCCGGAGGAGACCCTGGTGCTGACCAATGAGCACCGAGTGCTATACCGCCTCAGCAATCAATCACATCAACCTCTGCATGTGTTGTTGGTCCGGTTTGATAGCCGTGGCGACTGTGCCGCTTCCATTGCCCCCCCAGAAACCGTTGATATTGAAGACGAGTCAGTCACTGACCTATCGGCAGCGGCCATTTCTCCCGGAAAAAGCCAAACCCTCCCCAGGGATGGCTCAGGCTGGGGGGTGATTAATGGTGCCAACTGGGTCGAGACCCATGTGGTGCTGAGTGCACAGCCTTTGCACGAATGTTTAGGGGTGCTGAGCCACGATGGCGATATCACCCCTCCATCTGGGGAATTACAGCGGGTGCGGCAACCCCTGAAACTAGCCCGGGCCCTGTTACAGGATTTACATAACGCTACCGTGGCTGCCGACCCCAAGTTGGCATCAACCGATCACTATGCTTTGGGGCAAGACCAATGGGCCACCTTTACGTTCAAATACACCATTGCCTAAGGACTAGTAGCTCAATACCCCTAGTCCGCCCCCTAGGGCTAGACCCACCAGACAGGTCAAGCCCAGCCGAGTCATCACGGCCCCACTGGGTAGACGTCGCAAGAGGCGATCGCCGAGGGCAGCCGTTACCACGCTACAAACCGCCGCTACCAATACCGCTAACCCACTCAGCAGGGCAATTTCCAGCATCGCCCCAGCAATGGTGAGGTCATCCAGTTGGTCGGTACCTTGGTGGTTAAGGGCCACGGCCAGGGCGATCGCCACGAGGGCCGCCCCCCCAGTGCTAACCAACACCAGCAGGTTCGCCCTAAACCACTTGAACCGCTGGAGAGATTGGGGGCCAGCCAGCCCCACCACTTGCAGCAGCACCCCGGCTAAAGCGATCATCCATAGCCAGGGGACACCGGTAAAGCCAATTAAGATAAACCCGGCGATCCCATAGAGCACAATGCATAGCACCGTTAAGCCTGGCGTCGATTGTCGCGTCGTCCGTCTAAGGCGTTGAGCTTTGCGATTGGCGGAGCGACGACGGGGGAAAGGACTAGGCATGACGATCTACCGCTAGGACTACTGAAAATCCTAAGGGATAGTTTGCCAGCAAGGGCAGTATTGTGCAGTAATCTTGTCATAAATCCGTTGCTCCAAAAGCATGAGTGTTCACCTCGCTGCATTATTTCAAGGGTTGATTGGTGCCTCTAGCCTGCTGCTGGGGGCGATCTTGGGGATAGGCTGGCGACCGGCACGGGGGTTGACTGCCGCGATTATGGCCTTTGGTAGCGGCACGCTGTTGTCGGCGATCGCCTACGACATTACCTTGCCTGTATTTCATAGCAGCGGCTTCTGGCCCCTGGTGGTGGGGTTTGCCTTTGGCGGCACCCTCTTCAGTGTGATCGTCAACTACATCGACAACCAGGGGGGGTTTATCCGCCACCCTTCCTCCTCCCGGCGATTTCTCTATCACCACCGTCAGGATGAGGCCTCTGAGGTGCTCGATCGGATTGGCCATATCGAAGTCCTCCATCGCCTCTCCCCTGCGGAGATGCAGGCGGTGATCCCGCTGCTCAAGCCGCTGCAAGTGGAGGCTGGCACGGTGCTTTGCCAGGAGGGAGAACCCGGGGATGCCATGTTTCTAATTGTGGATGGTAAGGCTGATGTCTTTAAGGGGAGTCAATGGCTGGCCCAGCTCGGGGCTGGCGAAATCTTTGGGGAAATGGCCCTGCTGACCGGAGAGAATCGATCGGCTACGGTGATCGCAAAAACGCCGATGGAGCTGTACGAGCTGGGCAAAGCTGACTTTGACGCCATGATCAACTACGCGCCGCAGCTATCCAGTGGTCTCAGCCGCATTCTAGCTCGCCGGTTACGGGAAACGACCCAGTCAACGACCACAGCCAAGACGATCGATGACGAGCGCTGGCGGCAGCAGGTGCTCGATAGTGTCGAGGTGGATATTCCCCTTTCCGAACAGCAATTTCAGGAGCTGGCCAAAAGCTCAGCCCCATTTGCCATCCTGGTGGGCACGCTGATTGACAACATTCCTGAAGCCCTGGTGATTGGGGTTAATGCGGGGGCCGGTCATGTGGGCAGCTCATTTCTGCTGGCCGTGTTTATTTCCAACATTCCCGAAGCCATGTCCAGTTCCATTGGTATGCGCCAGGCGGGCACCCCCTCCCAGCGGATTATTGCCCTCTGGACCGGTGCGGTGCTGCTGGGGGGGCTGACCGCGATCGGCGGTAGCCTCCTGGCCAACGTTGCCTCTGACTGGATGGTAGACGTGGCCCAGGCCACAGCCGGGGGAGCGATTCTGGCGATGCTGGCCAGCACCATGATGCCTGAGGCCTATGAAATGGGCGGGGGATCGGTCACCTTTTCGACCATTGCCGGTTTTCTGATCAGCTTTTGGGTGGCCTCGATCGCGTTCTAGACTAGAGACTGATCCCCATAGCCCAGGGAAACGGGCGTTAGAATAGGGGAATTGTTGTCACACCTATCGGGTTTATCTATGTCCGTCTTAGCTGCGATCGCGGTGATTGCCCTGCTAGTTGCTGTCCACGAAGCTGGGCACTTTCTAGCGGCTCGGCTCCAGGGTATTTATGCCAACCGCTTTGCCATCGGCTTTGGCCCCATCCTGTGGAAATATCAGGGGGCTGACACCGAGTATTCCATCCGGGCTATCCCCCTGGGGGGCTTTGTTGGGTTTCCAGACGACGATCCCGATAGCAACATCCCTGCGGATGATCCTAACCTGCTAAAAAATCGTCCTATCCTCGACCGAGCGATTGTGATTAGTGCCGGGGTCATTGCCAACCTGCTGTTTGCCTACCTGGTGTTTGTGGCCCAGTTTGGCATCATCGGCGTTCCCGAAACCTTTAACCCCCAACCTGGGATCGTGGTGCCCCAGGTGATGTCTGAAACCACCCCAGCGGCCCAGGCAGGGATTCGGCCTGGGGATGTGCTAGTGGCCGCCAACGGTGAACCCATTGAGGGGGGTGAACCAGCCTTACAAGACTTCATTCAGTTGATCAAGGCGAGTCCTAATACACCGGTCGAACTGACCGTGCAGCGGGGCAGCCGTGAGCTTGATCTAGCGGTGACCCCAGCGGTCGGGGCCGATGGCACCGCCGTGATTGGGGTACAACTGCAACCGAATGGGGATTTCGGCTATCGTCGTCCCCATAATCCGATCGAGGTAATCACCTTAGCTGCCCAACAATTTCAAGATATGTTGGTGCGTACCGTAGGCGGCTTTATTAGCCTGGTGACTAACTTTAATGAAATGGCCAGTCAGGTGGCTGGTCCTGTCAAAATTGTGGAACAGGGGGCAGGGTTAGCCCACTCTAGCGCAGCCATGTTGTTCCCCTTCACCGCCATCATCAGTATTAATCTGGCGATTATCAATATTCTGCCGCTGCCAGCCCTCGACGGGGGCCAGCTGGCCTTTTTACTGGTGGAGGCCCTGCGCGGCAAGCCCCTGCCTGATCGGCTTCAAGAAAACGTGATGCAAACCGGTCTGGTCCTGCTGTTAGGGCTAGGGGTGTTTCTGATCGTCCGAGACACCACCCAATTGGAAGTGTTTCAAAACCTGCGCCAGTGACCCCTAAGCGGCGGGCCTCTAAAAAGCAGCGAGCCCTAGAAATTTTGCTGCGCCTCAAGCGGCTATACCCCGATGCCGTATGTTCGCTAGATTACCAAACCACCCTACAGTTGATGGTGGCCACAATTCTGTCGGCCCAATGTACCGATGAGCGGGTCAACCAGGTTACCCCTGCCCTATTTGCCGCCTATCCCGATGCCGAGGCCTTTGCTGAGGCAGATCTGGCTGCCCTGGAAGCCCTGGTAAAATCCACCGGCTTTTACCGCAACAAGGCCAAAAATATCCGTGCCGCCTGCCAAAAGATTGTCACCGAGTTTGATGGCGAGGTACCGGCCACCATGGATGAGTTGCTAACGCTGCCAGGGGTAGCCCGTAAAACCGCCAATGTGGTATTGGCCCACGGGTTTGGCATTAACGCTGGGGTGACCGTCGATACCCACGTCAAACGCCTGAGCACCCGCCTGGGTTTGACCCAACACAGTGACCCGATCAAAATCGAGCGGGACTTGATGAAGCTACTGCCCCAGCCCGACTGGGAAAACTGGTCAATTCGACTGATTTACCACGGGCGAGCCGTCTGTACCGCCCGTAACCCCAACTGCGGGGCCTGTACCCTGGCGGATCTCTGCCCCTCCGCTCGGGTCACCTAGTGGCCAGCCAGGGGTACAGGTCTCCGTAGCGCTCAAAATTGGCCTCTAGAAACTTCAGGGGTTGGAAGATCCATTGAAGAAGCTGGATGTAGTGATGTTGGGTTGGACCTGAAAGGTGCATGGTCAATCCCATAATGCTTCCTTTCTATACTA
>SLIY01000021.1 GCA_007135385.1 Leptolyngbyaceae cyanobacterium CSSed165cm_216 | reverse complement strand
CCAGTTTATTGTCGATCGCCCCTCCCCCGACCACCCCGAGGGCAAGAGCATCATCGCCGGGTACCACTGGTTTGGCGACTGGGGCCGAGACACCATGATCAGCCTGCCAGGGCTGACCCTGGCCACCAGTCGGCCCGACCTGGCCCGAGGCATTCTCACCACCTTTGCCAAATATATCAGCCAGGGCATGTTGCCCAACCGGTTTCCCGACGATGGTAACCCTCTCACCGACGCCGACTACAACACCGTCGATGCCACCCTCTGGTACGTGGAGGCGGTGCGCCAATACCTGGATACCACCGACGATGAGGCCTGGCTCGCCGAAATTTTCTCGGTCTTGCAGAGCGTCATCCACTGGCATCAAAAGGGCACTCGCTTTAACATCCATCTCGACCCCGCCGATGGCCTGATCTACGCCGGGGCGGCGGCGGTGCAACTCACCTGGATGGACGCCAAGGTGGGCGACTGGGTGGTGACCCCGCGCATTGGCAAGCCGATCGAGATCACAGCCCTCTGGTATGCGGCGGTGCGATCGATGGCCCACTTTGCCCAGCGATTGGGCCAGCCTACCGCGATCTATGACCAGATGGCCGAGGCGACGTTAAACGGGTTTCAGCGGTTTTGGCAGGCTGACCAAAGCTACTGCTTTGATGTGCTCGACACCCCGGCTGGCCCCGACCCCTCCCTGCGCCCCAACCAACTGCTGGCGATTTCCCTCGGCTTTGATCGGGACTACCCGCCGCTGCTGACTCCCGACCAGCAAAAGCAGGTGGTGACGGTGTGCGGGCAGCAGCTCTTAACCTCCTACGGGCTCCGCAGCCTAGCCCACCACCATCCTCAGTACCAGGGAGTCTACGGTGGCGATCAGACCCATCGCGACGGTGCCTATCACCAGGGCACGGTATGGGGTTGGCTGTTGGGGGTGTTTGCGATCGCCCACTATGCCGTCTACCAAAACCCCACCCTGGCCGATCAGTTTTTGCAGCCCATCGCCCATCACCTGCAAACCGCTGGGCTGGGCACCATCAGCGAAATTTTTGACGGCGATGCGCCTTTTCAGCCCCGAGGCTGTATAGCCCAGGCCTGGTCAGTGGGAGAAATTCTCCGCGCCTGGACCACGATTCACGGGGCCGCTGCCCGATAAATCCAATTCCAGTCCAGCCGTGGTGTTTTGCCCATCAAGAACTGCAGCCCCTAAGCTGAATGGCGTATAACCCTGGCCTCGGCCATTGACCAGCCCCTTTCCAAAGAGCTTATGGCCTCTCACCCCACCGACCCACCCCCCCTATCCCTGGCCAACATTTTGAAATCAAAGCGGTTTGTCGAGGCCGCAGAGACGCTCAATCCAGTGCTGCTGTGGGCGGCCCTGGCGGGGTTGATCATTGGAGTGGTTGGGGGAAGCTTTCGCTGGCTGGTGACTTACATCCTAAATGGCCGGGTGCATTGGCTTGAGTCGCTGCCTAATGGGCCGGGGTTAGTCGCCTCGGTTTTATTATCTGGGGGCATGGTTTATCTCGGCTTTTGGCTAATGCGCCACTATGCCCCAGACACCTCCGGCAGCGGCATTCCTCAAATTGAAGGCACGCTATCGGGGTACTTTCCCCTGGTCTGGCAGCGAGTTTTGCCGGTGAAGTTTGTCTCCGGACTGTTGATGCTGGGCAGCGGTATGGTGATGGGTCGAGAAGGCCCCACCATTCAAATGGGCGGGGCGATCGGCAAAATGGTGTCCGCCTGGTTTCGCGCCTCAAGTGAGCAAACCCGCGTACTGGTGGCGGCCAGCGCCGGGGCGGGTTTGGCCACCGCCTTTAATGCCCCCCTGGCGGGTATTTTGTTTGTGTTCGAAGAAATGCGCCCCACCTTTCGCAACAATCTTGGGGCCTATCAGGCGGTGACGATGGCTTGTATTACCGCCACCGTTGGCTTACAGCTGCTGCTGGGGCAGGGACCCACCCTAGCGCTGACCGAGTTTGATGCACCGCCCCTGTCGTCTCTCTGGATTTTTGCCCTTTTTGGCAGCGCTTGCGGCTTTGTCGGCTACGCCTTTAATCATCTGCTGGTTAGGTCACTTAACTGGTTTGACGGGTTGCGAGGTCTGCCTTTTTTGCTGATAGGGCTCTACGTAGGCGGGTTTGTCGGGTTGATCAGCTGGCTGTATGCGCCTGCCACGGGCGGCGGTGAAGAGACCATTCTCTGGGCCTTTAACCATGTGGAGCCCAGCCATGTCTTGCTGCTGCTGTGCGTAGCTCGGTTTGGCATGACGATTCTTTGCTATGGATCAGGGGCACCGGGAGGAATTTTTGCTCCGCTGCTGTCGCTGGCGACTCTATTGGCCCTGGGGGTGGCGCGGCAGACCTACAGCTGGTTTCCAGAGTCTTTACCCCAGCCGGAGGTGCTGACGATCGCAGGCATGGGGGCACTGGTGGCCGCTACGGTGCGGGCACCGCTGACCGCCATTGTGTTAACTGTCGAAATAACGGCCAATTATCTGCTGATATTACCGATTTTGGTCAGTTGCTTGGCTGCGACCCTAATCGCCCAGAGCCTGGGCGGTCAGCCGATCTACACGGTGCTGCTAGAGCGACGGTTGAAGATAGCTGGCATCTCAGCCCCACCCGCCAACTCCCTCTAAACGATGGCTACTAAACCTCCTGAGTAAGCACCTTGCCAAAGACCGAGCCAAAGTGCGACCAGCTCAGGCATCAATGTCTAGTTCTACGGTTTGCTTTTTCCCTAAGTTCTAATACCAAATCCGACTTGTACACCTCCGGAATAGTGTAGGGTTGTGGGATGTCTAGACCTCTCCATCTCGAGCCTCATTTGTCAGCCGACGAGCTCAAAGCGCGTTATCGCGCTAGCGGTGACCCAGTCGAGTCTCGACGCTGGCATTTGCTGTGGCTTGTTCACACAGACACGACGCTGATCGATGCCGCTAAGGCTGTGGGCTTTCACTACGACTATGCCCGAGCCGTGGTGAGAGACTACGTCGCCATGGTCTTCAATCGCCCGGAAGGCTTCGGGGTTTAGGGCCGTGGCCCCCCGCACCAGAGGCCAAAACCGATCCAGCCCCGCTGTCATG
>SLIY01000414.1 GCA_007135385.1 Leptolyngbyaceae cyanobacterium CSSed165cm_216 | reverse complement strand
ACCTGACCCGACAATACTTTGTCGATGCCCGGTTCAATCACCTTGACTACGATCGCCACAAAGAAGAAATGACCCTGGAAACCTTTGAACAGGTGATTCTAGAGGCTGGCCATCAATACCTTGACGATCCCACCGGCACCCAGATTCCCGATTGGACCAGAGCCTTAGCGGTGATCCCAGACCTGCGAGAACAGCTGATGGATGCGGTGATCTCAGATATGGCTCAAGCCCGAGACGCCCAGGACGATGGACCAGACCCTTCTGTTGAAGTAGCCTCTATGATCCACGGTTAGGAGAGGCACGGTTAGCGCCCTTGGTGAGGCGAGGTGGCTTGCCGCTGCGGCGGCTTGCTGGTGCTACTACTAGGCAGCACATTACGGCTGCGCAGGGTAACGTTGCCCCCCTCGGTGGATTGTTCGATCACCAACAGGGGGGTTGGTTTGGCTTTTTGATCCCAATGCATGTAGGCAATGTGGCCCTGAATCGCAGGTTGCCAGTTGGATGTTTCTGCCTCGTGGCTCATAAATTTTTCGATACAGTCAATCAGCTGACTGATGGTGATAGACGTAGCTTGGGTGGGTAATTTGGCCAGTTTAATTTGAATCCGAAACAGCACCCGCTTTTTGGCTATCGGGTTGTCTTGGGGGGAGTATTCCACATCAAAGATTTCATCGACCACCCGAGGTTTACTGGCAATACCAATCAGGCCAGCTTCCGCCTGGCGAGGACGCAGCGCCACCGTAATTTTTTGTTTCACTTTGACTTTCAGCTGATTCACAATCGCCGCATGGAAGATATCCTCCTCCATCCGCATGCGCAGATAGTCGAGGTTAAATTCTCGAGAGTGAATCAGGTCTGGGTTGCGTTCCATTTTGGTAATGGTTTTCAGCGCCAGCTTTACCTTTTTCTGCAGCTCCTGGTTTTTGAAGGCTTCAAACTTTAGCTGCTTGTTTAGCTGCTTAACTTTCAGATGAGAATGAATTCCCAAGGCAAGTAACAGTACCAATAGTCCCCCCGTAGTGAACAGCCAGGGATTATCTAGACGGGGTCCCTCCGCAGCAGGAGCTTGGGCTACAGATGCATAGACTAAAGGGGTGGAGGTAGTCATTGCCGTTAAGCTAAAAACGATAGAGATTAAGCTTATAATTCCCGCGAGCTAAGCTGATGCCATCTTGATTACCCATAGTTCCGTAATTTCCCTGACCAGCCATTTGCATTGAGGCCATCTAGAGATTTCAATGGCGGCCAAGACGGTTGAGTACACACCAGAACTAAAGCAACAGATAGGTGCTGATGCGGCGGGTAAAGATTAGCAATAGCGTGACGATTGTTATAGTCTTCCACGGCTCCATGTCAAATCAGGACAAAAGCTAATATGTCTTAAACAAGACCTGGCAACAATGACAGGCCTAGTATAGAAAGGCAGAGGGCAGTAGAGCTATGATCGTGCGTAGCAGGCAGAACGGGGAATCCAGGCCGCGCCGGGTCTATTCGCTAGAGCGGCAGACCCATTATTTCTGCCTCAGGGTCCTAGGAAAAGCTCCGCTGTTGAGTAGACGTCGCTAAAGACCACATCACCCACACCGCTAGAAGCGCTGCTGCTGCCCCTGAGGTTCCCCAAATCGCGGCGATCGTGGTGTGGCGTAGGGCGATCGCCACCAGGGCCCAGACGGCCACCAGGGTATAGGCCACATCGCCACGGCTGGCCATCACCAGGGCCGCCACCAGGGCCGCCACTACTATCATGATCACCGTCCAGGTGATCGGGCTTAGCCCCCACCCGTTCCAGTTGGCCGCATACAGGGCTGAGGCGACGTTGACGATGGTGGCTACAGCGATCCAGCCCAGATACAGACTAAAGGGAATGTGGGCCTGCCAGCGTCGTTGGCGAGACACTCGCCCCCGGCCAATATCTAGGGTGAGGTAAATACCCATCAAGGGCAGCAAAATGCCCAGCATGGCGACAATAGACCAGCCAAATTGCTCTAGGGTAAATAGAAAAATCCAGACAATCTGGGCCACACAGGCCACAATCAGCAGCTGGTTGGTGCGCTGGATCTGGGGCTGGTTACGGCGATCGGGGCTAAATTGGTAGATCCCATAGGCAATTAACCCCAGGTAAATCAATCCCCAAATGGCAAAGGCATAGTTGGCCGGGGTAATCAGCACCCCAGCCAGAACCGTATTGGCGATTTCACCCACATTTTGCCCATTCGGAGGAAACAGGTTTGACAGGGTGTTAATCACAAGGGTGGCTGCGATCGCGAGTCCCGTGGCTATAGCCAAGCCGGTGCCCGAACCTGACTGGTTTTGCATACGCCTCATTCCAGGGTTATCCCAAATCCGTCGCAGCTACAGGTAGCTGTGGTTACATTGTCCTTTGCCTCGATCCATTTGGCCATCTGTTTTAAGAGAGAGATGCAAAGTAATGCTTCACGATAGTGAGAATGCGTTCTGCCGCATGGCCATCACCAAAGGGATTCACCGCTTTAGCCATGGCGTCATAAGCCACAGGATCAGTCAGTAAGGCTAGAGCATGGGTGCGAATTGATGCCGCCTCGGTACCAATCAACCGCGCGGTACCGGCCTCAATCGCTTCAGGCCGTTCGGTGGTATCGCGCAACACCAGTACCGGCTTACCCAGGCCAGGGGCCTCCTCTTGCAGGCCACCGGAGTCTGTCAGCAGCAGGTAACAGCGACCCATGGCCCCCACCAGGGCCCGGTAGTCTAAGGGTTCAGTTAAAAATACCCGAGGATGTTGGCCCAGCAGCGCCGTCAGCGGCTCTCGTACCACCGGGTTACGGTGCAGGGGTAGTAGTAAAGCCGTATCCGGCTGTTCATTCAGCACGGCCAGAAACCCCTCAGCAATAGCTTGCAGGGTCTCTCCCCAATTTTCCCGACGATGCACCGTCGCTAGCAATACCCGCTGGTGATCCCAATCAAGGCCGGGGATAGCACAGTCGGGGGTTTGCTGAGCCACCGTTAGTAGGGCATCAATCACCGTGTTACCCGTGTGGTGAATTTGGCCTACTACACTAGAGGCCTTCAGCTGCTCCACCGCCTTGGTGGTGGGGGCAAAGTGCAGGGT
>SLIY01000001.1 GCA_007135385.1 Leptolyngbyaceae cyanobacterium CSSed165cm_216 | reverse complement strand
GGGGTGAAACTTAAGCTGGGAAATCCTGAATAGGCCAGGAGCCAGAATCCAGGCCCTTCTTATGTCCTGACTTCTGGCTCCTGATTGCTATGACAGGCACAACGTCCCGCCTTGAGGAATACGCCAGTCATTTTGTGCAGGGTTCATATGTCAGAGAAAAGTAGCTTAGATATCAAGCCGATGATTGATTACGTTCGACACACTCTCCTGCCTTCGAAGCCAGCCCAGCTGATTATCAAAACTGTGATGAAATGGCTACAGGATAACTGTCTAGAAATGGGGGCCGCCCTGTCTTACTACGCCATATTTTCCCTGTTTCCTGTGCTGCTGGTGATCTTGAGTGTGACCGGCTTTTTGCTGGGACCAGAGAGCGATGCCTTTCCCCAGGTGCTGAATTTCGTTGATGAAACCTTGCCACCGGGGGCAGTGGGTATTGTAGAAGATACATTAACCAACCTGAACCAGGATAGTGTAGCCGCTGGGGTTATTAGTTTTGTGGTGCTGCTGTTTACAGCGAGTAGTGTTTTTGGGGCACTCGATCGATCGATTGATCGGATTTGGCAAATAGATCCCACTCAGAACGATAATGAAGGTCTTAAAGCAACGGCGATCGCGGTGGTAAGTAAAAAGCTCGTTTCCTTTGCCCTGGTTCTGGGTACGGCGGCCTTACTTTTACTCTCCCTACTGTCTACGATTATTATTCGAGTGGTGATGACGGTGATTGCTCAGTTTGAAGACACCGTGCAGTTCGTAGACCTGGATAACCTGCCCATTGCCCGAGTGTTACAGCTCGGGTCTTCGACGTTGATTTTGGCCCTAGCGGTGCTGCTACTGCTGCGATTTTTACCCTCCACTCATACCCCCTGGAAGGATGTATGGCCAGGGGCGTTACTATCGACAGTGTTATTGCTGGCGTTGCAACAACTAGTGAGTAACAGTGTGATTGAAATTGGAGCCCAGTACAGCTCCTACGGGGTGATCGGCGGGGTCATGATTTTGATGATGTGGATCTATTTCACTTTTCAGATTTTTTTCTTGGGGTGTGAGTTTTCTTATATCTATGCCTACCTGTTTGGCAGCCGTCGCAACCGCTCTCTAGAGCTGTAGGCGGAAGGTAAAAAAGGCAGAAGGCAAAAGGCAAAAGGTCAAGATCTCATGGGTTTTGGGGACATGGCCATAATTTTGGGGGCATCCCAAGGCAGACTTCTGGAATCTATACCGGCGATCTAGCGCCAAGCCCAAGCCTGCATCACCTCGATACTCAAGCAACTCTTTTTAAGACCTGACTTGACTCGCTTGAGTCTAGGGTTAAGAAAAGATGCTCTGGCCATTCTACTTGTGTTAATTGAAGCGTTTCCTAAGAGTTAGGGCTCAAGCGATGGCGTTTGGGGTGCTGACCCAACAGGTTAACCGCTTCTTCCTGTGCAATGCGAAGCGCGACAATCTATCCAACAGGCCAACCCTTCCGTGAGGTCCAGGGCGGCGGAACGCCCTGGTCGTAGGGGCCTGGGGGGAGCGAAATCCCCCCAGCGGCCCATCTGGCTTTCCGACAGAGAATCGCGAGCGATGCATTGCGACTTAGCACAAGCGGTTGAGAGCTTTTATCGAGGAAATAAAGCCGAAAATGCACACTACGGCAAACCTAAATCCACCACCATGACAGGGCTGGCGATGCCCAGCCATGGGGCGTTGACGGTACCATAGAGGGGTTTCGTTAAGGTTGGGCGGTATGGATCAGGCGCTTTTAGAGCGATTTCAGCAGGCCTATAAAGATTTAGACCTGTTCCCCCTCCACCCGATTGTGGTGGACTTGCTGAAGCAGAAACACCTGATTGAGTGAGGTTGCCTGTGGAGGATGTAGCTGCCGAAAATCAACACCAGTTGCGCCGATTGGTGTGGTCCATCCAGTCCAGCTATGGGCGGCTGAACCTGTTGGTGGCGATTTGCGACAACTGGAAGTACCGGGATGAGATCATCGCCACCTACGAGGCAGAACTGGAGGGTAAGGGTGCCCGCTGCGATCGCCTGCGTCTGGACCCCCAGCAGCCCAGCCTAAAACGCAGTCTGCAAGAGCACCTGGAGCAAGTGCCAGAGTTAGCCACCTACCCGGCTGCGATGGTCACTGTATTGGGGGCCGACGAGCTGCTGGGACTGCGACTAAACCAAGACAAATCGGCCCTGGAGCAGTTTTTGTTTTCGTTGCAGTGGACAAGGGAATCGCTGCGGGGGTTTCAGTTGCCGCTGGTGCTATGGCTGACCCCCCGGATTGCAGCAGCATTGGCGAACCAGGCCCCTGACTTTTGGAGCTGGCGGGGGGGCGTGTTTGAGTTTTCCCAACCGATGGCCTGGGCCTTTGCCCCAGAGCGTCGCCAGAGCCAGACCCTGGAGCAACATCAGGAACAGACCATTGCTCCGGCTGACCCCGCCGCCTTGCAGCGGCAGATCGATGACCTGCTGGCCCAAGATCCCGACTCGCCGTTGTTGGCGAGTCTGTACCACAGTTTGGGTACAGCCCTAAAAGACCACGTGCGCTACGCCGAGGCTGAAGTGGCCTATGGTCAGGCGCTACAACGGCGAGAGCAGCAGCTAGGGGCAGATCATCCTGATGTGGCTACCAGCTTGAATAACCTGGCTGGTCTGTACGACTCAATGGGTCGCTATGGGGAGGCGGAACCGCTCTATGAGCGATCGCTGGCAATTGATGAACAGGTGTACGGACCAGATCATCCCGCTGTGGCCACCAGCTTGAATAACCTGGCCGGGTTGTACAAGTCGATGGGTCGCTATGGGGAGGCGGAGCCGCTTTATTTACGGGCGTTAGCGATTCAGGCCAAAACCTTGCCGGAAAATCACCCTTACAACAAAATTGGCTACAACAACTTCAAGACCCTCGTACAGGCCGCCCTGGAGGCTGGACAGGCCGATCAACTCTCGGACCATCCCATCACCCAGACACTGATTAACAGCCAGGCGACATTGCCTGACGAGTGAGCAAGGTCTGTCTTGAGATAAGACTAGCTATGCCACCAAGAAGACCAGGAAAAAGACCCTTGAGTCTCACTTTTAGTTTTCTAGATATAACACTAGAT
>SLIY01000214.1 GCA_007135385.1 Leptolyngbyaceae cyanobacterium CSSed165cm_216 | reverse complement strand
TGCGGGTGTCTTATCTATCGGTGACCTGTGCTGTGGGGGCCACTTGGCTCTGGCTTGGCAGCCGGGGGATCGACGACAGCCTTGCCCAAGTATTGCCCCTGGGGTTGGCCCTGCTCTATGTCGCCCAGGTAGAACCGACCTTACAGACCGCTCAAGGGCGATCCAGTCGCCACTGGCTAAGGGTGCTGGCCACGGCCCTGATTTTACTGACCGCTCTGTTTTCCTCCCGCTGGGGAGGACTCTCTGTGGGGGTGATGGGGTTAGGGGCGATCGGGGTAGGACTTTGGCTGCGCACCCGAGCTTTTCTCTACACCGGCACGCTAGTATTTACCCTCAACGCCCTGCATCAATTGATTCTGTTGAATGCCACCTATCCGCTCATCAAATGGGTGGTGGGCATCCTGGTCGGCATCGCCCTGATTTGGATCGCCGCTGACTTTGAGCGCCGCCGCGATCAGTGGCTACAGCTGACCCAAACCTGGAGCCAAGATTTAGACCAGTGGCAGTAGGCAGGGCAACAGGTGTAGAGATTAAACCTTTCAAAAGCTGAGCCAGCCTGGGGCAAAAGCCGATTATCGTTGGGGAAAAGAAAATTACCCACGGTGGTCAAACGACTATGTCCTTATACCCATCCCAGTCACCCCAGCTACAACCCCTGGCGATCGCCCCAGAATACCTGGAAGCCTACGCCGAACAAGATGCTCAGCTGGGCCGCCCTAACCCCCGCTTTAAGCAGTCTTCGATCTACTGCAATCGCTACCTGACTATCCGGGCTGACCTGGTCGGCCCAGACGGGTTCACCGATGCCGAATGGGACCTCACCATCTTCTAGAACGCCGGTACAGATCCCAGGGTTCTTGGGCTGATTAGCCAGGGATTTTGGAGTATCTCAGGTTCTGCCCTGGGATCTTGACATCCTGTACCGATGCTCTAGCTGCAGACTCCTGGCCTATTCAAGATTTCCCGGATTAAATGTCACACCGGTAATTTCACGGAATTACCACCTGGTTAAATTGCCAGCCGTCTGGCTAAATTCAGTAGATACCTCGACGCCGCAGACCGGATCGCCAGCGACAATAGGATTAATTCTGGAGGAGAGAGGCAGTACGAGTTCTATAGTCCATTTGGGGGCATTTGGGCCGTAGGTTATCGCTGTCAATAACGTATCCTCACAGGTAAATATGTCTGACTCCAGGGGGCTTTTTGGGGTCAGACATTTTTATTTTGGGCTGATTGCGCCAGAGCCAAGAACGCCGGTACAGATCCCAGCGTTCTTGGGCTCGTTGATGATCTAGTCACTGGCAACAGCAACAATAGTTTTGTTCAACCTTCCGTTCTCCGCTAAATCACCCCTTTAGAGCTAGGGATCAGATGCGCTCGCCGTGGATCGACCTCGGTGGCCATGCGCATAGCCCGGGCAAAGGCTTTGAAGGTGGCCTCGATAATGTGGTGGGAGTTGATGCCATCGAGCTGACGAATGTGCAGGGTCATCTGGCTGTGGTTGACCACCGCCACAAAAAATTCCCGTACCAACTGGGTGTCATAGGTGCCTACCCGCTGGGTGGGAATCTCTAGCCCATAGCTGAGGTGGGGCCGTCCCGAAAAGTCTAGAGCCACCTGCACCAGAGACTCATCCAGGGGGGCAACAAAGTGGCCAAAGCGGGTAACGCCTTTGCGATCGCCTAGGGCCTGGTGCAGGGCCATGCCCAGGGTAATGCCCACGTCTTCGTTGGTGTGGTGGTCATCAATCTCAATATCGCCCTTGGCCTGCACCTCCAGGTCAATCAACCCATGGGAGGCAATCTGATGCAGCATATGGTCCAGGAAGGGAATGCCTGTTTTGGCTACACACTGGCCAGTGCCGTCCAGGTTGAGGCTCACCTGCACATCGGTTTCCCCGGTGGTGCGACTAACGCTAGCCTGGCGGCTGGGGTAGGTGAGTCCGGGGGTAGGTAAGGAAATAGGACGATCTTGAGTCTGCATAAGCTAGATGGGCGTGAGTAAACGATGCTGTCGGGTGCTTCAGTCGCAGCCGTAGGGTGGCACCAGGAGGCTAGGGAAATTAACGGCTGAAGTTCCATCTTACCCAAATCTGCCGGTACCCAAGTGTGAGGTTAGATCCCCTATGGGTTAGTAGAGAGCGGCCTTCTGACTTCCTGCCGTAACTAGGAGTTGGCTATGATAAAGAATGAATCTTGCAAGCAGGTTAACCTATGACTCCTGCCTTTCCTGGCATGAATCCTTACCTGGAGAATCCCGATCTGTGGACAGAGGTTCATGCCTGGTTAATTATGCAGCTTGCCCGCCATCTCAACCCAGTCTTGAAGCCTAAATACCGGGCTGCCGTTGAACAACGGGTCTATAACGAATCCTTGCTGGTCGGCATCCCCGATGTATCTGTATTTCAAAGTCAGGTCGGTCAGACCCAAGCCACCACAACCACTACTCTGAATAAGCCGATTAAGGTTAATCTCCCCATGAGCGAGGAGGTGAAAGAAACCTATCTGGAAATTCGCCAGATTAGCACTGGCCAAGTTATTACAGTGATCGAGGTGCTGTCGCCCAAAAATAAGCGATCGGGGGAAGGACGCAACCAGTACACCGCCAAGCGCCGCAAGGTGCTGGAAAGTCACAGCCACTTGGTCGAAATCGACCTGCTCCGTTTTGGGGAACCGCTGCCTATGTCCGGCGATATCCCATCTGACTATCGCATCCTCATCAGCCGTGCCGACAGCCGCCCCGAGGCCGATCTTTATCCCTTCAATCTACAGGAGCCGATCCCTGGCTTTTCCCTCCCCCTTCAGCCCGGAGATGACGAACCCACCATTGATCTCAACTCGGTGTTGCAAGAGATTTACGATCAAGCCTCCTTCGAACTGGTGATTGACTACACTCGACAACCCGTTCCCCCCGTCACTGAATCAAATTTTCAGTGGATTCAGGCGCTGAGGGGCTCATAGAGCATCCCCGAAAAGATCATCCCCGGAAAAAATTAGTTTCCAGGAATACCTCAGACAGGCGATCGATGAACTCTCCTCTGTAGGGTTTTGTTTTCTGGATCAAGAAGAAAATGGAAAACGCACAGGATG
>SLIY01000323.1 GCA_007135385.1 Leptolyngbyaceae cyanobacterium CSSed165cm_216 | reverse complement strand
TCCGCCAGCACCTGTAAACGACCATCGGGCACCGCCACCACGCCCACATTAGGCTCAATGGTGCAAAACGGAAAATTGGCGGCTTGGGCCTTGGCGTTGGCCACCACGGCGTTAAACAGGGTTGATTTTCCAACGTTGGGGAGGCCAACGATGCCAGCTCTTAACATAAAGGTACTTTATTCACCACAAACACTTTTCCTAGCATATGGGAGGACAGCCTGAATTGGCAGGACTGTTGTTACCCTTAGGACAATTCTTCCTACCAGGCTGCAGTGCAGCTAACCACAAGGGGTGTCAGTATGACTGGGCTAAAGGGCAACAAGCCAGCCAATAATCCAAGCTTATATGTAGCTACCAGGTATGGGACAGGTATGGCTCGATCTGGGATCGCCCTATGGGTGGTGGCGATCGGCCTGACTGGATGTAATACCCTAGGGCTGCCGAACCCATTTGGCGGCCGCGCAGAGTCTATGGAGAATCAATATGTATCGCGATCGCTGCGGCACCGGGACCTGGTTAGCAAAATGCTGCCAGTACAGCTGCGCCTCAGGGATGGTTGGCAACCGGCGCCAACCGGTTCATTGCACCGACAGGCTGATTTAGAAGCCTATCACCCCGACCAGGGGATGTATTTAATTGTCTTAGGGGAAAGTCACGATGCCCTGGACAATGCGGGTGCTGATCTAGAAGAACAGGCCACCATTTATCTGCAACTGCTGAAGGGCGGGTTTGAAAACATGATCTCTGGTGAAACCCAAACCAGCGTCAACCAGGTCAATTCCCTGCCAGCAGTTCAGTACGAGCTGCGGGGGGAGGTGCTGGAGCAAGCGGTGGCTTATCTGCACACGACCCTAGAGCTAGATGACCATTACTACCAGATTGTGGTGTGGACCGCTGACCATCGCTGGGGGGCAAATGAAAGTGCAATGCGCCAGATTATTGAAGGCTTCCAAGTCACGCAGAATTAACCCGCCTCCGCTGGGTAATTCCCGCATTCGCTTCTGATCATAGGGCCATTCTGTGGCCTAATAGACTAGGGTCTGATTTCAGTGGCCCCATGGAGTAACAATCGAGAGCGTAACGTCATGCAGCGGTGGCTTAGGACATTGGCAAAAACCTGGACAATCCAGATCGCCCCATTCGCGGCCCGATGCCGCCTGGGCTTGGAGTTAGGGATGGTAACGCTGCTGCTATGGCTAGGGTTGGGGGGGCAACCGGCCGCCCTGGCGGGGCTGAACGACGACAATTACGATGGCAATATCTTTGCCCTGTATGCTGGCAACGGCTCTTTGGTGCCACCTCGGGTCGACTTAGAACAGTCGCTGAAGTACGGCAGGCCCGCCCTGGTGGTAATTTATGTGGACGATAGCCGCGACTGTAAGTCATTCTCGTCGGTAATTTCGCAACTGCAAGCCCCCTATGGACGGGTCGCTAACTTTATTCCGGTGATGGCCGATGCGATTCCGGTCAAAGATACCTACGAGCCGACCGAACCAGGTTACTACTTTCACAATGCGGTACCCCAGACGTTGATCTTTAACGCCGATGGGGAACTGGTGTTTAACGAAGTCGGGGTTGTCTCCTATGAAGCCATTGACGATGTGATGCGAGAGGTATTTGATCTGCTACCCCGCTCAGAATCGGTAGATCTGCGCCGCCGCCCTGTAAACGAAGTGAATACCGAACTGGTGCCAGAATCCTAATAGAGGTTATCAGCCTGCGGCAAGCATGTCCTGAACTCAACCTGGGTCGATCGCTGATCGGGCCAAAGGTAATCAGCGATTAGCCTACTGCTATCTACCAGTGCTGTTTTAGTGGCCCCTGCCCTCGGGGTACCCGTGATGCTTGCAAACCGGCACGATTGTCTCCATCGAGCGGGTTGACCGCAAGGTGACTGACCCGGATATGGGTCGTGTGCTTAGAACCCACCCTTTTGCTGGACAGATTGAGCTGATAAAGGTCGATGCTGACTCTAGCGTTGGCACGATTATCCAAGGTACAGGTGTTCAGGTGGGTAATCGCGCCATGATTGTGCCCTAGATGCATGACACAGACGAGGCTCTAGGACTTAGCCACCCCCTGCACCAGCGGCTGAAACGTCGCGACCCAATGCCTCTGGGCGGTGACCAGGGTGGGGTAGGGGCGACGGCTATAGTTTTGCCCCACCACTAGGGGAAAAAGAACCTGATCGTCGAGGGCAACCCAGGTGGCCCCAGCGGCCTGAACAATCGCCCAGACGGCGGCAATGTCCCAAATTTTGGGGGTGGCCTCTACCGCCCCAATCGCCCAGCCTGCCCCCACAATCAGCAGATTGTAGGCGGCGGATCCCAACATCCGAATTTTGCAGGGAAAGGGGTTGGTGAGCAGGTGGGTACTGCGGGCACAGAGGCTAAAGAACTGGTTTTTGTCAGGGGCGGCTTCGCTGGAGTGCATCGGTCGTCCATTACAGTAGGCCCCGGTGGGCATTTCCAGTCCACTCTGCCCTGGCCAATAGCCATAGAAGGACTGCCCTAGGGGCGGCATGGCCACATAGCCAAACACCGGCACTCCCCGGTACAGCAGCCCCAGGGAAATGCCCCAGACGGGAATGCCCCGGGTAAAGTTGGTGGTGCCATCGATGGGGTCAATAATCCAGCACCAGTCGGTGTTGGGGAAAATATGCTCTACTTCTTCGCTGAGCACCCCATGGTCGGGGAACTGCTGCTGGATAGCCAGCCGTAGGGTTTCGTCAGCCCAGCGATCGCAACGGGTAACCAGGCTCCCATCTGCCTTCACGTCCCCCTGCACCTGACCAAAGTCAGCGAGGAGTTTGTCTCCTACCGTCCCAGTGGTGTCTTTAGCGAAGGCCAGTACCGTATCCCAAACGTTATCCATGATTCATCCCTAGGGCTATTTAGACGGGGATTGCCCCATCGCGCCTATGACTATAGCCCATCGCCGCTGCTCTACCAGTGGCCTACCTGGCGGTGTAAAATAGCCACTAGTTTGGGGTTGTAGCTCAGTAGGATAGAGCAACCGCCTCCTAAGCGGTAGGTCGCGCGTTCGAATCGCGCCAACCCTGTTCCTCAAAATCCGTTATTTCAAAGCTTTTCGGGAATCG
>SLIY01000163.1 GCA_007135385.1 Leptolyngbyaceae cyanobacterium CSSed165cm_216 | reverse complement strand
TCACGGGGTAATTGGGGTTGGCTGGCTTTAGCTGCACCTGGTTGCCATGACGATAGAACGACTTGAGGGTTGTACCACTTTCTACCCGGGCGGCCACAATGGTGCCTTCACGAATTCCCTGGGGGTCTTTCACGGGGCGCATGATTACCACATCCCCTTCTTGAATCATGGCGTCGACCATGCTGTCTCCCGTCACCTTGAGGGCGTAGTCCCCTGACTGAATCGGCAACCCGTTCAGATCTAGGCGCTCTACATCGTCGGTAAACGCTTCGTTCACAAAGCCTGCCGCAATAGTCCCCAAGATTGGCACCCCTCGCACGTCGTCCCGAATCCGAATGGTGCGTGCCTTGCCCTCACTCCATTCGATATAGCCCTTATTCTTCAAATGCTCTAAACGGCTTTGAATGGGGGCTGGCGATTTCAGGTTCATAGCCCGCATCATTTGCCGAATGGACGGGGAGTGCTGATTGGTGCGAATATACTCAACCAACCAATCGTAGAGCTCTTGTTGGGCAGTAGTTAAGGATTCCATAGAGGCTCTCTGCTGCGGCACTAATAGTAGATTTACAGAACAATTGTACCATAATATCTTGATCTGTCTAGACTTACCCCAAAATTGGACAGCCCTAAACAAAAACAAGCAAAAACGGGGTCCCCGGATTCGGAGTCCCCGCCAATTAAGCCATTTGCGTCAAGATCGCGATATCTAGCGAATATATTCCTTGAGAATACTATTGCGGTTGGGATGACGCAGTTTCCGCAGAGCTTTCGCTTCAATCTGGCGAATGCGTTCCCGAGTCACGTTAAAAATTTGGCCAATTTCCTCTAGGGTTTTCATGCGGCCATCGTCGAGCCCATAGCGCAGACGCAGTACATCCCGCTCCCGGGGGCTCAGGGTACCTAGCACACTTTCTAAATCTTCCCGCAGCAGGCTCTTAGAAACTTGGTCTTCGGGGGTTTCGCCATCAGATTCAATGAAGTCACCCAAGCGGGAATCTTCTTCTTTGCCGATGGGAGTTTCCAGTGAAATTGGTAACTGGGCGGACTTAGCGATAAACCGCAGTTTCTCGATGGTCATTTCCATCCGAGTTGCGATTTCTTCTTCAGTGGGCTTACGACCTAACTCTTGGGAGAGTAGTTTCGTGGTCTTTTTAATTCGAGAAATGGTTTCATACAGGTGTACTGGCAGGCGAATGGTGCGGGATTGATCGGCGATTGCCCGGGTAATCGCCTGACGAATCCACCAAGTCGCATAGGTAGAAAACTTGTAACCTTTCTCATGATCAAATTTTTCTGCCGCACGAATCAACCCTAAACTCCCCTCCTGGATCAAATCTTGGAAGGAAAGACCACGATTCATGTATTTCTTAGCAATAGAAACCACGAGTCGTAAGTTCGACTGTACCATTTTATCTTTGGCACGCCGTCCCAGATGAACCCGATTGCGGAAAGCCGCTACAGAAAACTCTTCCCCTTCGTCTTGAATGACCGCTGCAGCCCACTCTTCGTAGCTCGGATCGCGATCTAGACTATCGCCCAACTCATCGAAGATACGCTCTAGCTTCAAGAGATCCGCAATTTTACGCGCCAACTCAATTTCTTCTTCAGCCCTGAGCAGTCTAATGCGGCCAATTTCTTGAAGGTAAAGCCGAATGGAATCTTCAGTGTAATGACGTTTCTTCGTTTGAGCTCGGCGGCGGGTGGTTTTACCCTTGGGCGCTTTCGCAGGCGCTCCTGCCTCACCATCATCTTGTGCCACAAAATTCTCGTCACCATCACTATCGACGAGTACGTCAATATGGCTCTTAGGCTCAATGGTTTCGAGCAGATGATTTGCTTGGGTCATGCCGCGATCCTCGTGCTCCTTCAGTTCAAGACAAAAACTTTGACTACGTTAGAAGTTTGGGCCAGTAGATGCCCATAATTTCACAGTCCTAGGTAGGTATGACGTTCAATAGCAATACAAAAGCACTATGACAGCCTAAAATGGCTACGACATGACTAGGATACCTATGACGCCAGCGTAGTCTATGGTGCTAGCGTAGCACCGTTAACCCCAAGACAGTTGTATTTACACCCCTAGATAGACGTTGACTGTCTTAAAGCTTCTCAATTTTAACTGTAACTCCCTGGGATGTACCACCCTAAGTTTGTGAGCAGAGAGAAAAATCAGCTGAAATGCCGATTGCAGCGTTAATTAGGAAGCCAAAAAAATTGGCCTTGGCACGAGCCAGGAATGAGTCGGCGACTAGATGCCAGTGCCGTCAAAAAATTCTTCGATCGCCCGATCTTGCATACGACACCGTGCGGTCTCAGGGGCCGCCGCTGAGACCGATACCAGGACAGGCTCTGCGCTAGTCTCGCCCAGCACTTGAACCTCTTTTTCCAGGGCCTCAATCCGATCGACTAGGGCTCGGATCACTTGGGCTTCGGAATCAGGTAGTTGGCCATGCTCTAGGGGATCAACCCGTTCGCCAGCTCGATAGACAATACGGCCTGGTACCCCCACCACAGTGCAGTCTGAGGGCACTTCTCGTAGCACCACTGAGCCAGCACCAATGCGCACGTTGTGGCCAATATAGATGTTGCCCAGGACCTTGGCTCCAGCCCCGACAATCACATTCTCGCCAAGGGTGGGGTGTCGCTTACCATTTTCTTTTCCGGTTCCCCCCAACGTCACCCCTTGGTAGATCAGGGCAAAATCTCCAATGATAGTGGTTTCACCAATCACAACCCCCATACCATGATCAATGAAGACCCCACGGCCAATGGTGGCCCCAGGGTGAATTTCGATACCTGTGATGAAGCGGGCCACGTGAGACATGAGCCTTGGTACTAGGGGCAGACCCAGGTTCCAAAGCCAGTGGCTAAAGCGATGCATGACCAGGGCATGAAAACCGGGATAGCAGGTCAGCACCTCTAGCCAGTTGCGGGCTGCTGGGTCACGGTCAAAGACAATGCGAAAATCTGCGGCTAGCGTTTTAAGCACGGTAGATCGGGGGAGAAATTACCAGAGTCTTTATTATCTTAGTCGGGGCGGACTTCCGACAAGGGTGAAACTTAAATCGCTTTAGCTTAAGGTGGCTATGGGGCCACCTTAAGGGAGTAATTGTAACGCTGCCCTTGGTGATGAGAACCAACCCAAATCCGATAGGTGCCGGCAGCCCAATCGATATCGTCAACTTTGGCGTCAGGGTTGCGGCGACTGATGTCTTGTCCACAGCGGATCGTGCTATTGTCTGGCCCCTGAATCAGTAAGGCGGTGTCATTGCCGCCACTGTTGACCTGCACTGTTAGACGGCTGAAACTATCTTCCAAGGTCATGATGTGGTCAGGGGTGGCGTCAGCAAAGCCCATACACACATGGCTACGGCGATCGCGACTGGCGATATTCGACAGGGCATAAATCCCAGTGGTAGTCCCGTTCGCAGTGGCCGTTGTGTCGTCGTCAGAAAGATTTAAGGGATCAAAGTTAGCCTCCTGGGCGATCGCGATCCCACCCATGCTCAGCAAACCAGCCAACAAAATGACCTTGGGCCAATGGTTCTGTATCCATGAATACCAACGGGAAATCACCATAGCTTTTACGCCTGCCACAGAAGTCAATGTCTTACTCTCTATGGTGTTAGACTGCGCTCAGAACCAGTGGCCCCTGTAGACAGAATTGAAAACTGTCTGCCGATAGACGTGATGCGATGGAATTGATCACCCTGATAATTTGCGTGGTAGTGGCCTGGGCTGTGTCCACCGCCATTGATAGTTTGACCCACCTGGGTCAACTACTAGTCCCCTCCCCCTGGCTGGTGGGTGCGATCGCTCTGATCATCGCCACTTGGATCATGCGAGATTAGCACCACCTGGCTGAAATACGACCACCGTTTACGACCACCGTTATAGAGGGTGTCAGGTTCTGGGTATCAGGTATCAGGAAGGGTTGGTCGACTTATGCCGCAGAGAATTAGCCCTCAGTAGTACCGTACAGCTCAGGCATTTCCTGGACGGGCGGCAGCGACTTGGCATCACGGGTTTCGATGTAGCCCGTATAGTAGGCTCCCGGTTCAATCTCTAGGGCCCCGGCCACTACATCCCCCTCTAGGCGAGCTGTACGGCTCAGAGTCAGTTTTCCTGCCGCAAACACCCGAGCTTTCAGCACCCCCTGCACCACAATATTGTGGGCCCTAACTTCAGGCCCTTCAACCAAGCCAGCGGCAGAAATTTCCAAGTCCCCTTGAATATCCACGGTGCCATGGATGATGCCATCGACCCGTAACATGCCTTCGGCATGAATAACGCCGTCAAACTCAGTCTTTTGACTGATATAGGTCAATAGGGGAGCCGGTTTACGCTTAAACATAGAGAACCTTTGGACTACAAGGAACAACATCTGCTAACCCAGCTAGCGGTAAAACGTTACCAACTTTATAAGAGGCAACTTTAAGAACAGTATTACCTTTGTCGGCTCAGCAGGCGAACGGTAGAAGGCCATAGTCATTAACAGTAGCCCAATCCCCCAGCCGATGACCATTAAACCGTGGCACAGCCTTCAGCTGAGCAAAGGTCGGGGATCGCAAATCCAAAGAAACTTGGAAGAAATGCCCCGTATTTAAAAAGGTTGGGGATCAATATAAAACACAGATAAACAGCACAAGATCTGCAAAGCCTGGATTCTGACTGAAGCAGTAACAAATTTGTGACAGTTTGCCCAGGTGTTTACAACTCAATTTTTTGACAAAGCTTTATATCACACCTTGCGAGGTATATACCCATGACTGCCGTTGATATTCGCCTCCAATTTGAGCACACCATTGATCTATTTAAGACCATTGACGTGGACTGCCAACTGGCGCTCCTTTGGCAAATCTACGATACCTTGGGCCAGGCTTTCGCTGCCATAGCTCCTGTGGCCTTATTTTCCCAGGCTGTGCAGCAACTGATCAACCAACTCGATCAGGTTCACCGGGATGACAAGATCGACGTCTTGCGGGATATTTTGGCTGGGGCAGACACTCGCTTTACCCAGGCTTATCAATCGTTAAATAGCAATATGAGGCTAGCCTTTTGGCACCGGTTGATGCATCGGATACCTGCTAGTGCCTTACCGTCTATGGCCATGTGCCAGGCTAAATCTCCCACGGCTGAAGCGCTCATTACCCGGCTCAACACCATGGGGCTCAACGAACGCCTACATTTTCTTCGTCGAGTCGTCTGATCTGCCTAGGCCAACTCCAACTTAGAACGGTTGAACATCGGGGTCGACAACAATCCCGATGTTCACGGTGGTGTCCAGGGGGGTAGCGCTGAACGCTAAAGTGGATGCCAGTGGTTTTATGTGCGTCCATGCCGATTATTCAGGTTGATCAGCTCAGCAAGCGCTATCCAGTCGCCCTTAAAGAGACAGGGCTAGGGGGTACACTGAGGCATTTCTTTCGCCGCCAGTATCGCCTAGTGGAGGCGGTGCGTCAGGTGTCTTTTCAGATTGAGCCAGGGGAAGTGGTGGGATTTCTGGGACCGAATGGTGCTGGTAAAACAACCACCCTAAAGATGCTGACAGGACTAATTCACCCATCCGCCGGGACGGTTCAGGTGATTGGGTGTATGCCCTTTCGCCGAGAACCAGACTTTTTGCGCAACATTACCCTGGTGATGGGGCAAAAGCAGCAGTTACTCTGGGATTTGCCTGCGTTAGATTCATTGCGCATCAATGGGGCTATCTATGGTCTATCCGACAAAGAATTTCGTTACCGGGTTGATGAACTCACTGAAATGCTGGACTTGGCTGGGAAGCTGACCCAACCCGTGCGCAAACTCTCTTTGGGGGAGCGGATGAAAGCAGAAATGTTAGCAGCACTGCTGCACCGGCCTCAAGTGTTGTTTCTAGACGAACCTACTCTGGGCTTGGATGTCAATGCCCAGGTGGCGGTTCGTAACTTTTTACGAGATTACAACCAACGTTATCAAGCGACCATTTTGCTGACCAGCCACTACATGGCTGACATCACCGCCTTGTGCCGTCGTGTGCTGCTGATTCATCAAGGGTTGCTGATTTATGATGGCGGTTTAGAGGGGCTACTCGATCGCTTTGCCCCTTACCGAGAAGTCACCATAGAACTGGCCGATCTGGTTAACCCGGACGCCTTGAGCCGCTATGGGGAGTTGGAAGTGGTCGATGGCTGCACCGCCCGCCTGATTGTCCGGCGGGATGCCTTGACCCAGACCGTCAGTCGGATTTTAAGTGATTTGGATGTCCAGGACTTAACCGTTAGCGACCCACCGGTAGAAGAGGTGATTGGCCGGGTGTTTCAGGCCGGGGTAGTAAGGGGGTGAAGCCTAAAACAACTGACATTGGCCCCGGTGTCGAAGTAGATGGTCGCACAGCACCAGGGCTACCATCGCTTCCACCATGGGTACAGCTCGGGGCAATACGCAGGGATCATGGCGACCCCGGGCCGCTAACACCGTCGCTTCGCCAGTGTTGGTGACGGTATTTTGGGGTTTACGGATGGTCGCTGTGGGCTTAAAAGCGACCCGGATAATAATATTTTCGCCATTGGAAATGCCCCCTTGGGTGCCGCCAGAGCGATTGGTGCGGGTACGGAGGGTGCCGTCATCGTCGGTGTAAAATTCGTCGTTATGTTGACTGCCCGTCAACAGGGTGCCGGCAAATCCAGATCCCAACTCGACCCCTTTACTAGCCGGTAGGGACATGACCCCTTTGGCCAAATCAGCTTCCAGCTTGTCAAAGACAGGCTCCCCTAGACCAACGGGTACCCCTCGGGCCACACACTCCACCACACCACCGATGGAATCCCCTTGGTCACGGATGGCTTCCACCCGGTCGATCATCCGCTCTGCGGCCGCGGGGTCAGGGCAGCGGACAATGTTGCTTTCCACTTGCTCTAGGGTGACCGTGGCGGGGTCAATCGCTGCCTCTAAGTCTTGAATGCGTTTGACGTAGGCGATAACATCAACCCCAGCCACCTGACGCAACACTTTTTTGGCGATCGCCCCTGCCGCCACCCGGCCAATGGTTTCGCGGGCAGACGATCGCCCACCCCCTTGGTAATTGCGGAGGCCGTACTTGGCATCATAGGTGGCGTCGGCGTGGGAGGGCCGATAGGTGGTAGCCATTTCGCTGTAGTCTTGGGGGCGGGTATCTTGATTCCGCACCATCAGTGAAATCGGGGTACCCAGGGTCTTGCCCTGGAACACCCCAGAGAGAATTTCACAGCGATCGGCCTCTTTGCGGGGGGTGGTAATTTTACTTTGGCCGGGGCGACGACGATCTAGCTCAGCTTGAATCTCCTCGACGGTGATCTCTAGCCGAGGCGGGCAACCATCAATCACCACCCCTACCCCACCCCCGTGGGATTCCCCGTAGGTGGTAATCCGAAATAAATGCCCAAAGGTGTTGCCCATAGATCGTCAGTGCTGTTTGTAGTGCTGTTAGCCAAAGGTTAACCCTACGATCCTACTATCTATTTATTGACTTGCCTTAAGCTTCAAGTAATAACGAGGATTAACGGCTTGACCATTGCGGTAGATACCATAATGCAGATGAGGCCCTGAGGATCGACCGGTGCTGCCCACAGTTCCGAGAACATCCCCTCGCTGGACCCGATCGCCAATGGTAACGGCAAGCTCTGATAGGTGGGCATACAAGGTTTCGTAGTTATAACCATGGTCAATCTTGACATAGTTCCCATAGCCCCGATCGTACTCGGCCACTACCACCACCCCGTCAGCGGTGGCCAATACTGGTTTACCCACTGGACCGGCAAAATCAATCCCTTCATGCATTTCATAGCTGCGTCCCCCAAAGGGATTAGGCCGTAGGCCGAATTCCGAAGAAATTGGTAGATCGCTAGCCACTGGCCTGCCCGTGGGGGAGGCGGCTAGCTGCTCAGCTTCTGACGCTAAGGTGTCTTCTAGGGCGGGCTTGACGGCTGTATTCAACAGCGTCCCTAGACCAGGTAACCGTTGCTTGGCCAGATCAAGCATCGCCTCAGGGGCGGCGGGCGTCGACACCCCGCCCTGGGGTGGTGGATCAACGCCAGAGTCTAAAGCATCCAGATCGACCGGGTCAGGTAACCCGGCTCGGTTCTTCAGGATCTCAATCTCAGCCTCGATCACATCTAGCTCCGTCAATACCTGCGTGGCGGTTTCACTCAGGGCCCGGTTTTGCTGTGCCAACTGGACATTCTGATAAAGCAGCGACCCCATCCAGGTCAGGGGCAAACCCACCAGTAGCAGCCAACCGAACAGCAGATGCCTGGGGCGGATAGATAAGGTAATAGAAGCCTTACCAGTGGCCATAATTAATATGGTGTAAGGCTTTAAGCGACGAAATACCATTTCAGAAACACTGCAGGCATGGGACAAGTAACGACGATCAAATCGGACTGGCAAATCGGACTGGCAAATCGGACTGGCAAATCAAGCTAGATTATACGGGGATCACGGTACTTGCACAATTTCAGGGGTGATTTGCAGAAGTTCAGCCCTGACGCTTCCCTCAGGGGCTGTAACAATCTTTTACAATGTAAGGGGCGACAGATTCAAGTCTGGCCAACTGAAATGGAGATAGGGTCATGCAGGTAACGTGGTTCGATAGCAATTCCTGGCTATGGGAAATTGCGGGCAAGCGAATTTTGGTGGATCCTTGGCTGGTCGATGACCTTGTGTTTGGACATCAGTCCTGGTTATTCAAGGGAGAGCATCCCCAGCCGCACCCTTTGCCTGAGCATCTGGACTTAATTTTGCTGAGCCAAGGCCTAGAGGATCATGCCCATCCCCCCACTCTGAGGGCCCTGGATCGCCAGGTTCCTGTCGTCGGGTCACCCAATGCGGCCAAGGTGGCGAGGGAGTTGGGTTACGAACAGGTCACGACCCTCCACCATGGAGAAGTCTTTACCTTAGACCGGGTACTCACGATCAAGGCAGTGCCCGGTGCTCCCCTTGGCCCAACCTTGACAGAGAACGGCTATGTGGTGCGAGATTTAGGTTCCCAGGTGGCCCTGTTTTACGAACCCCATGGTTATCATCGATCTGATCTGGCGGATCAGGGTCCCATTGATGTGGTGATTACCCCCATGGCAGACCTAGCGTTACCCCTGGTCGGGGCAATCATCCGTGGTCGTAAAGGTGCCTCAGAACGAGTGGATTGGCTCGATCCCCAGGTGGTCTTACCTACGGCCAATGCTGGAGAGGTCATTTATAGCGGTGTGCTCAATACCCTACTAAAAACTGATGGAGGGCCAGCGGCCTTGGCCCAGCGACTTCAAGCCGAGGGGCGGTCAACTCAGGTGATCACGCCGACCGTGGGGCAACCTATTCCCCTTAACCTGAGCTCCAAGCGGTCAGTGGCGGCCAGTGACCATACCCACTAGTAAACATACCTATAAAAGGTTGAAACGGTCTTGGAGGGGGCACTTCAGCTGTCAACAACCAGATTTTGCCCTATTCAATTATTCAGACTTCAGGTAATCTTATGTAAAGGTAAACCAAGTTTTGAGAAGGACAAGTTAGCCCATGCCTTACACCACCGAAGAGGGCGGTCGCCTGAATAACTTCGCCAATGAGCCCAAAATGTATGAGGCGACTCCTCCTACCGCAGCTCAAAAGCGCAATTATGTCATCCTGGGCGGCCTGGCTATGGTGCTGGTGGTTAGTCTGTGTGTGGTCGCGGTTTCGGTATCTTAGGGGTTGCCCCATAGCCGCATGTCCCTAGTCACTAACGCCCCGGCCAGAGCTACAGTAGGGCAGGAACAGTAGGGCAAGGCAGGGATCACCAAGGGCAATGAATCATAGGCCACAGTGGCTAGACGGGGTCAGCGGCAGCGGCAAAACTGCCTGGCTAATTCAGCAGTTGACCGACTGGGTCACCCAGGCGAGTGATCAAACTCTGGGCCAAAGTGCATTAGTCTTTGCAGCCAATGGTGACAATCGGTTGCGGCTGGCGGAGCGTATTGCTGCCATGGTGCCTAGCCAGTTTTCGGTGGTAACCACCACCCCCAACGGCTTTATTCAAGACGAAGTCACCCTATTTTGGCCCCTACTAGTCAATCATCTGGGGTTGATACCGCAGTTTCCCCTGCGCTTGCGCCCTGAAAATGAGCAGGAGCTTGTCACAGCGCTATGGCAGATGCCTTTACAAGATGGCACTCTGACTGTAGAAGGCTGGCAAGAGGCTCAAACTGTAAGGCGATCGCTGGATTTTCTGCAGATGGCAGCAGCAGCGAGCATCCCGGTAGAGGACTTGCCAGGGCTATTGCCGCAGGGCATACCGCCAGGCTTTGCCCCAGAGCATGTTTGGCGATCGATCGGAGAAGCGTTGATTCACTGGCGGGATTGGTGCCTGGGGCGGGGGTTGCTCACCTATGGGGTGATGACCGAATTGTACTGGCGACACTTGTTACCTCAGCCGCTTTATCGGGAAAAATTGCTGGCCCGTTACAGTGGCATATTTGTGGATGATTTGGATGAATACCCAGCGATCGCGGCACACTGGCTTCAAGTCTTTATTGACCAGGCTCAACCCGTGGCCATCACCTGGAATAATTACGGCAAAGGGCGCATGGGCCTAGGGGCCGATCCGGATGCCCTAGAGCGACTTAAACCCCAGTGCCAGGTGACTGCCCAAACCACCCCGGCCCCTTCCAGTTTGGGCTATCAGTGGGGTGATAGGGTGATGGAATGGGTAATGGATCCGTTAGCGTTGCCCGAACCGCTGCCCTGTTTTGAGACCCTGCAAACCGTGTCCCGGGGAGAACTACTGCGCCAGACTGCAGAGCACATTACCCAGGCCATCCAGACCGGTCAGGTCGCGGCTCATGACGTGGCTGTGCTGGGGCCAGGACTCGATGCGATCGCCCGCTATACCCTGGCCGAAATCTTGACCAACCGGGGGTTGCCCGTCGCCTCCCTGAATGATCAACGCCCTGTAATTCACTCCCCGTTAGTGCGGGCTCTGTTGACCCTGCTGACCTTTGTTTACCCAGGCCTAGGCCGGTTAGCCGACGCCGAGTCGGTGGCCGAGATGCTGGTGGTGTTAAGCCAAATTCCCCAAGCCCCAGAGGAAGAAGCCTGGTTTGACACGATTCACATTGATCCAGTGCGGGCCGAACTGCTGGTAGACCACTGCTTTGCCCCTAGCGTTGATCAGCCGGAGTTCCTGCCGGTAGAACGGTTCGACCGTTGGGATCGGCTGGGCTACAAGGCGACCGAGGCCTATGGCCGTCTGTGCCAGTGGATTGCTCAACAGCGCCAACAGCGCCAGCAGCGGTTAGTGCCAGGGGTGATAAGTGTCCTGGACCGAGCGATTCAGACGTTTTATTGGGGAGGCAGCCACTTACCCCCCGATCAGCTCTCTGCCCTGCGGGAACTGATGGAAACCGCCCAGCACTACTGGGCGGTAGAAGAGCGCCTGCGCCAGAGTACTTCGCTGGGGGGGAACCACCCCACCGGTCCCACCAAAACTGCTTTAGAACGCTTTATATGGCTGTTGCGTCAGGGTACCGTCACCGCTGACCCCTACCCCGTGGAGTCGGCAGATCCTACGCAACGGGTAATTACCATTGCCACTGTCTATCAGTACCGCTTACAGCGACTACACCATCGCTGGCACTACTGGATTGATGCCGGTTCCCCCCGCTGGCTGGCCGGTACGGATACCTTGCTATTTGGCTACCCCTTATTTTTGGGCTCCTACCCCGGCTGCCCCTGGACCCAAGCTCATCTAGAGCAGCTGCACCGCGATCGCCCCGAGCGCATTTTACGAGACCTACTGGAACGGGCCACAGAACGGGTAATGCTCTGCCACAGTGAGTTGGCGGTCAGTGGTCAAGAGCAAATTGGCCCCTTACTCACCCTGGTTCATGCCAACGCCAACCAGGCCGAAGATAAAGTCACCTAAAGCAACGGTATAGGCTGTCAAGACTTCAGGATTCTAGTGGTTTGTCAAGGCTAAAAATTAGGGTAAG
>SLIY01000425.1 GCA_007135385.1 Leptolyngbyaceae cyanobacterium CSSed165cm_216 | reverse complement strand
GGTGGCTGACATGGTACAGACCCTGAGATACGCAAATTCCAGCGTCTCATGTCACCTCACCTTTTCCCCTTCGCGTCACGAGGTTTCAAGCCTTTCACCCACTTCTGTCAGGCAGTCAGGTGCCCTGCAGCATCAGTCAGCCCATCATTCCTGATACCTGACACCCTCGGCAAAGCTGGTCATAGTTCTGCCAGTCAGCACTAGTCATACTCGTAAGGACTAGCCAATCGGCATAGCAGCGTCCACGAGGTACCCGATCGGTAGTCAGCCTGCACGCCAATGCCTACCTCTGGAGTCTCCTCATTTACAAAGCCGTAGGAATGGCAGGCTTGGCTCCAAAAGCGATACCAGGCAGCCCCTACGGGCTGGTCATCCCATTCAGCTATCACCGCCCGATCCCCAGGTCGGCCCCAGTTGGCCACCAGTTTTTGAAACTCAGGATGCTGGCGGAATTCCTCAAAGGCAGGCCGTTCGTAGGTTGGGCTCCAGAAAAAGGCTTCAAACAGCATCGCCTCAATCACCGGCAAATCCGCTGGGGTACCCAGGCGGGTGGAGAGTCTTGGGTCAACCATGACGCTCGGGAACTAGCAACAAAACGTTACCGAAGCGGCATGCTGGTTCCATCAACCTCCCACCCCGGACTACTCCATCATGGCTGATCTGATCTTGACTGAGTAGTTTATCTGTACTATTTTGGCAGTATAGGTCATCCCTCAATGCCAGTGCAACCTTCACCGTAGGAGCGGATCATGAGCCTTCACGTCTCCCCAATTCCAGTCGGCTAAAGGAGGAGCTATCCATGAAACCTACCTATAAACCTGATGGCTATCCTACCGTTTCCCCGTACCTGGTGGTGGACGGGGCCGATCGCACCATTCAGTTTCTCACCGATGTCTTTGGTGCCACTGAACTGCGCCGCTTCACCGACCCCCAGGACCAGGTGATTCACGCTGAAGTGCGCCTGGGCGATGGGGTGATCATGTTGGGGGACAAGGCCGAAGGCTGGCCCGCCCACCCAGCCCATGTTCATATCTATGTGCCGGATGTCGAGGCCACCTACAAAAGTGCCCTGGACTGGGGCGCAACCTCGGTGCAGGTTCCGGCGCAAAAAGATGACGAAGACAAACGGGGGGGCGTAACCGACCCCGGCGGCACCACCTGGTGGATTGCCACCAAAGTTGAGTAAACGGTGAATCAACTATGGAAAATACCAGCATCATTTCCCATCTATCTCTGGGTACCAACGACTTTGAGCGGGCGATCGCCTTTTACGATCGCCTCCTACCCACCCTCGGCTGCCAGTGCATTATGAGGGAACCAGGGGCCGTCGCCTACGGCAAGCAACTGCCGGAGTTCTGGATTCAGACTCCCATCAATGGCCAACCAGCCACCGTCGGCAACGGCACCCATGTGGGATTTATTGCCCCCACCAAAGAGGCGGTTCATGCCTTTTATGAAACCGCCTTAGCGGCTGGTGCCAAAGACGAGGGAGCGCCAGGCCCACGCCCAGACTACGGCGAGCCCTACTACGGCTGCTTTGTGCGCGACCCCGACGGCCACAAAATTGAAGCCGCCTACTGGGATATGGCCCTGATTGAGGCGCAGTACCTCAACTCCGCCACATAACGCTGCACCACCTGTTGCTGTTGCACTGGGCTCAAGCCTTGGGTCTGAATCAGCGAATCCAGTCCGATCCCATTCACGAGGGCCAGCAGGGTATTGGCCTCCACTGCCGGGTCAATGTCAGCTCGTAGGTGTTGCGCCGCCTGCAATGCCTGAAGTTCTGACATCACCAAAGCCCGCAGTTCCCCCGCACTGCGCTGGTGCTCCGCCATCAGTTCAGGGCGACCGATGGCATAGCCCAAAAAAGCTACCCATACCCGCAGAATATTCTGGCGCTCAGCATCCAGGGGCAAAAAAGTTAGCAGCACTGCCACCAGACGATCGCACCCCAAAGGCTGCTGCTGCGCCGATTGCATTCCCTGCAACAGCGCCTGGGTGACCTGGTGAAGGGCAAACAGAATCAGGTCTTGCTTGTCCCGAAAGTAGTGGGTAACCACCCCAGTGGTACAGCCTAGTTCATGGGCGATCGCCCGCATGCTGGTGCGATCGAGCCCCTCCCGGACAATGACCCGCCAGGCGGCTTCTGAAACGTCGTGGCGGCGATCGCGCTGAACCATAGTCAATTGCAATGCTGACAGCGATTTTAGTCATTCCTGTTGACAGCTTAGCACAACAGTTGTTATCAATTGCATAACACCTGTTGTGAGGTAGGTATGGATACTGGATATCGACAATCCCATCCCCGCTCCGGTTGGGCGGGTTACTTGGATCGCTTTACGGGGCCAGGGGCCACCCCGGCGGAACTGTGGCTGCAATTTTTGCCCGCCCTTGGCGCCCTGATAGCCGCCCCGGGTTATGCCTCCACCTTGCCAATCCAGTGGACTGGACTGCAACTGGGGTTGATAGCCCTATTGGGCCTGGATTTGGTGGGGGGTGTACTGACCAATGCCACGGTGTCGGCCAAGCAGTGGTATCACCGGCCGGGGCAGGGCTGGCGACAGCATTTAGGGTTTGTCGCCTTGCATGTTGTCCACGTATTTCTGGTGGCTTGGCTGTTTCGCGGGGGCGATTGGGGCTTCTTTGGGGCGGTGGCCGGGTATTTGCTGGGGGCCGCGACGGTGATTGTGTTCTCGCCGCGCCGATTGCAACGCCCGGTGGCCCTAGGGCTATTTGGGGTTGTTCTGCTCTGCGATCGCTACTGGCTTACCCCTACCCCTGGACTGGAGTGGTTTCTGCCCTTCTTTTTCCTCAAGGTTTTGGTCAGTCACCTGCTGCCCGACTCTGCTGAAAACGGTTAACTCATGACGTAATTACCTGGAGATATATGCCATGAAGACTTCTGTTCAATCCCAATTGTCTCTATCCCCCAGTCGGCATTTGGCAAAGGAAAAAGCTACAGGCTATGAGCCGCTATACAAGCTGAAAAGTATTGCACCAAAGTTTGGATTGCTGATGGGGGATGGATTCAATTTTATGGACTCCCTTTTCCAACCAGAATGACAGTGATTCGGTTAACTAATGGCGATCTTTAGGTGCATT
>SLIY01000051.1 GCA_007135385.1 Leptolyngbyaceae cyanobacterium CSSed165cm_216 | reverse complement strand
ATAACTCTCGGGGTCCCAAACTCGGTTGTACCCACGTAAATTCCTTGAGTTGCACCATACACCTGCTCTGTCAGAACAGTGCAAATATACTGAAATTCTGTTTATCCGAACAGTATTGGGGTGGGCCGGATCTAGCGATCGCACCCCGTGGGATGTCACCAGCACCTGAGCAACCATATCCACCACCGCCTTTTGCTGCTCAAGGGGCAGGGCCGCTGGCCCGAGGGTGGGATCTGGCAGGGTAACGGCAAAAATTTGGTTGGGCCTGAGGGTAATGTCATGGCCATCGGGGCCATCCAGCAGGTCATAGCAGTAGCCTAGGTCAGGGTTCCAAAACCGTTGCAGTCCCTGGCGAGTTTGCTCAACCAGGTCTTGGTACAGGCTGTGGGGCTGGCCCAGACGGCGGGCAAACTGCTGCATCACCAACAGGGCGTTATACCAAAGGGCGTTGACTTCAATCGGCTTGCCGATGCGAGGGGTGACTACCCAGTCGTCCACTTTGGCATCCATCCAGGTCAACTGTACCCCTGGTTCGCCAGCGTAGAGCAGACCATCTACGGGGTCCAGGTGGATATGATGGCGGCTGCCTTTATGGTGCCAGGTGATCACCTGCTGCAAAGCCGGAAACAATTGCTCAATCAAGCCTAGATCGTCGGTGGCCTGGAGATAGGCTCGCAGAGCCTCAAAGTACCACAGTGTGGCATCTACGGTGTTGTAGTGGGGGGTCTGTCCAGCCTCAGGAAAGACGTTGGGCAGCATGCCTTGATCCAAATACTGGGCAAAGGTATATAAAATCGGCCTAGCCACCGCTGCGCGCCCGGTGGCTAGGGTCAGCCCCGGTAGGGCAATCATGGTGTCGCGGCCCCAATCCCCAAACCAGGGATAACCGGCAATGATCGTTTTGCCAGGGGTACCCTTCACGGTGCGATTAACAATAAATTGGTCGGCTGCTAAGACTAACTGACGCGGCCAAGGCGTCGCTGGATTCATCGACGCCGGTTGGGGCCACAGATCCAGCAGACGCTGTTCATAGGCTAGGCGACGCAGTAGGGCAGTCTGACCGGTCGGATCAGCGTCGGCTTCAGTGGTCGCCACCAGGGTAAATGACTGACCCTGACCCAACGGCCGGGTGGCTGTAGCGCCATGTAAATGGTCCTCTTGGGCGTTTAGACCCCGATCGGCTTCCAGGGCCAGGTGGTAACCCCGATACCAGGTGTGGGCGGGCTGCAATGGACCCATTTCGCTGAATAGATAAAATGGCCTCGCCTCAGCATTGGGGGTAATTTTTAGCCCCTGATGCCAGGGGCATATGTCCATTTGCCAGCCATTGGCAGCGGTCTGATCATGGTGGTTACGGTAGTTGAGTAGGACTTTAACCGTCAGGGTCAACGGCTCACTGGCCCGAGTAACGGTATAGCGAACATAGGTCGTGTTGGCCCCCGGTTCCATCCACAGGCGCTTTTCCAGACGAGCATCTCCCAAGGCATAGACCCAGATGGGAATCGTTCCCTCCAGGCGAAAGGATTCTAGGTGGTAATAGCCCAGGGGTTGGAGGCTGCCATCGGCCCAGTGATTGGTGTGCAAGTCATAGGAACATCCCAGGTAGGTGACAGTTTCATTTACCTGGCTCACCAGTAGGGTCCGATCTAAAGGTGGATTCAGGGCAGCGACCAACAGGCCATGATAGCGGCGGGTCAGCACCCCGGCCAGGGTGCCACAACCGTAGCCGCCAATGCCATTAGTAATTAACCATTCTCGCTGGGTAACGGCAGCCCGATCGCCACAAATATCACGACCAAAACAGAGGGTCATAACAGGAATGGACTACTCCTCTTCAAGGACTGCCTCCGTTTCATCGTCATTCACCTCGCTGTCTTCAGCGTCCTCATCATCTTGCAGAGCAGGGGGTACGACGGCCACTGCCGCGATCGCATCATCCCCATCCAGTCGCTGCAACCGTACCCCAGTAGCGGGGCGAGACTGAATGGAAATATCCCCAATTCGCTGGCGAATGATGATGCCGCGATGGGTAATCAGCATCAGTTCATCCCCTTCGTTGACCACTAGCAGGGCCGCCAGGGCATCGTCTACCTTGCGAAACTTGATCGCCATCAGCCCCATCCCAGCCCGATTTTGCAACCGGAATTTGGATACCGGCACCCGCTTACCCAAGCCCGAGGCGGTAATGACCAGCACCCAGGGACCGCTTTCACCGCCGCTGGCATCATCCTCATCATCGCTATCACTGGCCTGGCCCGCCGCTGTGGCTTGGATCACGGCTTCCACCACTTGGCTGGGCAAAATATCCATGCTGATCAGCTCGTCGCCATCCCGCAGGTTCATGGCCCGCACCCCCCGGGTGGGTCGGCCCAGAGGTCGCAGCTGATCATTGTCCGCCTTAAAGTGAATGGTCATACCCTGACGGGACCCAATCAAAAGGCTATCAGTCGTCCGGGCTAGGCGCACCCACTTCAAATGATCGCCGTCTTCTAGGGAGATGGCGATCAGGCCGTTGGTACGAATATTACTAAAGGCAGACAGGGCCGTTTTTTTGACATAGCCACCCCGGGTCAGCATCACCAGATAGTCTTCGTCCGTGAACTCTCGCACTGCCAGCACCGAGGTGATCACCTCTTCTTTAGGGATGGGTAGCATTTGCACGATCGGTACCCCCCGCGCCACCCGCGACCCTTCCGGCACCTGATAGGCCCGGAGAGAATAGGTGACACCGCGATCGCTAAAGAACAGCACATGGTCGTGGGTGTAGCATGTGATGAAATGCTGCACCGCATCATCCTCGCGCATTTTAGCTCCCGCCTTGCCCCGAGTAGCCCGACTTTGCGCTTCAAAACTGGCCACGGGCATGCGTTTGATATACCCCTGGTCTGTGACTAGAATCGCTACCTGCTCGTTGGCAATCAGGGAAATGTCAGTTAATTCCCCTTCGTCCATTTCAATGACGGTGCGACGGGGACCATCATGCTTAGCCTTCAGCTCTCCCAGCTCGGTGACAATGATCTCTAGAATTCGCTCGCGACGAGCCAAAATATCTTCCAAATCCGCAATGCGAGCCACCAACTCTTCGTGTTCCAGCTGGATCTTGTCCGCCTCTAGGGCGGTGAGCCGGCGTAGCTGCATTTGCAAAATAGCATCGGCCTGTAGTTCGGACAGGCCATAACTCTCCATCAGCTCTTGCTTGGCGGAGGGGGTATCGGCCGCCGCCCGAATCAGGGCAATAACCGCATCTAAGTTCGCTAAGGCAATCAGATAGCCCTGCAAAATGTGGTCCCGCTCCTGGGCTTTGCGCAGTTCGTACTGGGTGCGGCGGGTAATGGTTTCAATCCGGAAGTCTAGGAAGACTTCCAACATGGGCTTCAACCCTAGCAACTGGGGTTCCCCGTTTACCAGGGACAACATATTCACCCCAAAGTTATTTTGCAGGGGGGTCTGCTTATAGAGGTTATTCAGCACCACCCGGGGGTAAGCATCGCGCTTTAGCTCGATGACGATGCGCATGCCATCGCGATCGCTCTCGTCACGAATATCTGAAATACCATCCAGTCGGCGCTCGTTCACCATTTCAGCAATCCGTTCAATCATCCCCGCCTTATTGGTCTGGTAGGGCAACTCGGTGATGATAATCGCTTCGCGATCGGGGCGGCCCCGCTGTTCAATGGTTTCAATGTTGGCCACCCCGCGCATGGTGACGGACCCACGGCCGGTCATGTAGGCATCACGAATGCCACTGCGGCCCAAGATCTGACCGCCGGTGGGAAAGTCAGGACCAGGAACAAGCTCCATCAGCTCAGCTGTGGAAATCTCAGGGGTGTGGATGAGAGCAATGACCGCATCAATTAATTCACCGGGATTATGCGGCGGAATGTTGGTGGCCATGCCCACGGCAATCCCCGATGACCCATTCAGCAACAGCTGAGGCAGGCGGGAGGGGAGCACTACCGGCTCCTGTTGCGACCCGTCGAAATTATCGGCAAAATCAACGGTCTCTGACTCGATATCTTGCAGTAGCGAGTCGCTGGAGAGGGATTGTAGGCGACACTCGGTATACCGCATGGCGGCAGGGGGGTCGTTGTCGATGGAACCAAAGTTGCCGTGGCCGTTAATCAGCGGCGATCGCATCGAGAAGTCTTGGGCCATGCGCACCAAGGCATCGTATACCGCTGTATCCCCATGGGGATGGTACTTACCCAGCACTTCCCCCACCACCCGGGCGCACTTCCGAAACGGGCGGTCGGCGGTCAAGCCCAACTCGTGCATGGCATATAAGATGCGACGATGCACTGGCTTCAGACCATCCCTGGCGTCTGGCAGGGCTCGACCCACAATCACGCTCATGGCGTATTCCAGGTAAGAGCGAGACATTTCGTTGCGTAAATCCGTGGGGACAATACGCTCTTCTGGGGTTGCCATAGGCGAAAAAACTCCGAATTGGCGAATGACAAAGCGCTAATCAGATGGCCAGGCCAGACAGTGCTGAATAGCGCTCAATAAAGGCTAAATTTTAGGCTTAGCGCATTTATTATTTTAGCATAAAATCAGGGGTCTCAGACATTTGACGCTATGGTGGAAGACAGCTGATAAAGCCATCCCCCAGGCTGGTTTCAAACCGAATGGGTGAGGGCATTCCCCCCAATTGTTGCGATTGACGATTGTTGTGCACCACGCCTTTACCATGGCCGATTTTGCGGTTATTTATTCCCCAGATTTTTTGACCCACGATCCAGGGCCTTTCCACCCCGAAAATGCTGGACGCCTAACGGCGATTGTTCAGGCTCTGAAGACAGCCCCCTGGGCAGCCCATCTGGACTGGCATAGCCCTAGCCAGCGACCCGTGGATGACCCGATCACTAGGCTACATAACCCCCACTATGTGGAAGCCCTCAAGCAGTTGGCGGCGGCGGGAGGTGGTCATATCGACGGCGATACCGTGGTGTCAGAACGCAGCTATGGGGTAGCGCGGCTGGCGGTGGCCGCCTGGCTAGATGGGGTTGACTACGTGCTGCAAACCGGTCACTCGGCGTTTGTGCTGGCCCGTCCTCCAGGTCACCATGCGGGCCGCGATTGCGGCATGGGATTTTGTCTCTTCTCTAATGCGGCGATCGCCGCCCATTACGCCCTTGACCAACCCCACATCCAGCGAGTCGCGATCCTTGACTGGGATGTGCACCATGGCAATGGCACCCAGGCCCTGGTCGAAAATCACCCCGCCATCGCCTACTGTTCTCTGCACCAGTCCCCAGCTTATCCCGGCACTGGCTTGGCCAGCGAAACTGGTCTAGATCACGATGTACTGAACCTACCTATGTCCCCAGGCAGCACTGGGGTTGACTACCAAAATCAATTTCAGCACCAGGTTATTCCTTTTTTAAGCGCTTTTCAGCCCAATCTACTGATCATTAGTGCCGGGTACGATGCCACCGCCGCCGACCCACTGGCCAACATTTGTTTGCAGCCCTCAGATTATGGTGACTTTACCCGCCATTGTCTGGCCATCACCGACCACATCCTGTTTGGCTTAGAAGGCGGATATGACTACGACGCCCTGAGTCAATCTGTAATGGCCACCATTGCCGCTCGCCTTGGCCTATAGGCGATCAAGTTGTAGCCGCCTATGTCGTCAATCGGCGTACTAATTCACTACCGCTCCACGGTGGAACAGATGATTCCTTCTTGTAGTTCCTTCTTGTAGTTGTAATAGCTGAACCTAAGGCCAGGTAATTTTGGTAGCAGCCTCTACAACAGCAATGAATTATAAAAGGAGATCTGCCCTTTGCCAACCTCGGTTTAGGGCAACCTTATGCACAAGATTCTAATTTTATAAATGTCGATCTTATTGGATATTTTATTACTATAATTGGAATAAGCTAGACAACGATGTCCCGTCCTCTTTTTGATTTGTCTCAGTTTGGCCATTCGCTAACGTAGTCGTTTGCTAGATTAGCCACCGGCCAAAGTACAAGAGGATATGCTGCTTGGCCCTAGATAGGCCCTAGATAACAGTGTTCTAGCAGCTGCAAAAATTTTTGATGTGTACCCTATTCATGGTTTCAGCTATGGCAACCAAAAGTAAAGAACCCCTGACCGGCAAAGAACTTTTGAAGATCGTCAAAGAAAACGATAGTCTTTCCAAGCGCGAACTCGCCAAAGAATGTGGTTACTACACGGTCGGCAAGGAAGGGCAGACTCGTGTGAATCTGGCAGAATTCTATGATGCCCTGTTGTCTGCCAAGGGGATTCAGTTAGAGCCAGAGAAGGGGAAGGATGGCCGTGGCCGGGAAGCCTCTTACAATGTCACTGTGCATAAGAATGGTCAGATTGTCATTGGTTCTGCCTACACCGAAGAAATGGGCCTGAAGCCAGGAGACGAATTTCGGATCAAGCTGGGCTACAAGCACATTCATCTGGTTAAGCTCGACGAAAACGGAGACGAAGAGTAAAGCCTGGGGCACCCCCTCCCCCCTGGTCGCTTTTGACCAAGGGGGGAGTTTCACGATGTACTTTACCCGCGTCAGAGCTGCTTGCTTGAGATTTGCTTGTCATAGCGTGCGGCGTGAAATTCAAGTTGGGAAATTCTGAATAGGCAGGAGTCAGAATCCAGGACTTGCTTGTATTCTGACTCCTGGATCCTGAATTCTATGACGGGCATAGCTTGCCGCCCTGCATAGCTTGCCATCCTAAGGACTATGCCCAGAGTGCTCCAGCTATAAACTCAATCAGAGATTGGCATTATTATCCTCTTTGGCTGATTGGGCTGAATGTAGCGTCTGGAATACAGACGTTGCTTTAAATAAATTGGGATATCTTAAACAGCAGACTCTTGGCGATCGCCGTAATAGACTAGTCTTCCACAGCTGGCTTCCACAGCTAGAAGCGATCGGTTACGCTTGGCGTTAGCGGAGTTATTCTGCCTGGGGGTAGATGACTTGATAACGGAATATACCTACTGTATGTAGGTATGATTGGCTTGTAGTGAGCCTGATGGATACTTGCTACTCAGGCGTTATCAAGGAGCAGAACGAACTCATGAAATCTTCCTTAGTCATTCTCTACCACCGAGAACCCTATGATGAAGTGGTAGAAAACGGCAAAACCGTCTACCGCGAAAAGAAAAGCCCCAACGGCATTGTGCCTACTTTAAAAAGCTTCTTTGCTAATGCCGATAGCAGTACTTGGGTAGCGTGGAAGCAGGTGTCTGCCGATCAGCAGGAAGCCTTTGACGATCGCGTTACTATGGAAGGCTGGAGCGATCGGGCTGTGATTCGCCGCATTCCTCTAACGGCTGAGCGGGTCAAAGATTTCTACTACATCACCGCCAAAGAAGCGATTTGGCCCATTCTCCATTCTTTCCCCGAGCACTTTACCTACGAAAGCTCTGACTGGGAAAATTTTCAACACATCAATCGGCTCTTTGCCGATGCGGCCTGCGAAGAAGCCGCAGATGATGCTTTGATCTGGATTCACGACTATAACCTGTGGCTGACCCCTTATTACATTCGGCAAAAGATGCCCAATGTGAAAATTGCCTTTTTCCATCACACCCCCTTCCCCGCCGCAGATGTGTTTAATATTTTGCACTGGCGCGAGGCGATCGTTGACAGCCTACTCTGCTGCGACCTGTGCGGTTTTCACATTCCCCGCTATGTGGAAAACTTTGTTTCTGCGGCACGCAGCCTGCGGGATGTCAGCGTAGCTGAGCGTAACCCTGTGCCCGCCGCCTTTACCCCCTTTGGCACCGCCCTAGCGGAGCCCGACATGGCCACCAAGCTGGAGTACCAAGGCCGCATCGTCAACGTTGATGCTTTTCCCGTCGGTACCAACCCCAGCTACATCCACGACATGGTCAATAAGCCATCGGTGCAGCAACGGGTCCAGGATATTCGCAACGATATTGGCGACAACAAATTGATTGTGTCAGCGGGTCGAGTCGACTATGTCAAAGGAGCGCGGGAAATGCTGCTGTGCTATGAGCGGCTGCTTGATCGTAGACCCGAGTTACGGGGCAACGTCAACCTAATTATGACAGCCGTCAAAGCAGCGACTGGTATGCGCGTCTACCGCACCGCCCAGAGTGAAATCGAGCAGCTGGTAGGGCAGATCAATGGCCGTTTCTCAACTCTGACTTGGAATGCTATCACCCTATTTACTGAACCGATTCCTTTCGATGACCTGATGGCGTTGTACAAAACTGCCGACATCGCCTGGATTCCCCCCCTACGGGATGGCCTCAACCTAGTCGCCAAAGAATACATTGCCGCCCATGGGGGCGAAGATGGGGTCTTGGTGCTGTCAGAGTTTACTGGGTCAGCGGTAGAGTTGCCTGATGCGGTGCTAACCAATCCTTACTCTGACAAGAATATGGATGAATGCATTGATGTGGCCCTAGCTATGCCCCCCGAGGAACAAAAGCGTCGTATGGCCAAGATGCATCAAGCCATTACCGAGTATGACGTGCAGCAGTGGGCTAACCATATGTTCCGTGAAGCCAATGCGGTGATTGCTGAAGAGCCCGACAAGACCTTGGTCTCAGCCTAGCCATCCTGCGGCTTAGTGATTATGGTGGAGGGGAGGTGGGGTTGAAGAGGGAGGTGAGGAAGATAGGGAAAGTTAAGGGATCAAGGATCCTTTATTAGGCTTAAAGAGAGCCTATCGTCTAGGCCGTACTAGCAACCTAAGCGACTAACCCTTCATCGTCTCCTCTATCTTCTTCACCTTCTCCCATCTCCCTTACCTCTAAGTTCACCCGTTTCAGTCCCCCCAAACCCTCGACCTGATTCATGCGCGATTTCCAACACCTTTCTAACCAGCCTTTTGACCTAATTGTGATTGGCGGCGGCATTAATGGAGCCGCCACAGCCCGAGATGGGGCTTTACGTGGTTTGAAGACTATTTTGATTGAAAAGGGCGACTTTGCTGGTGGCACCACCAGTTGGTCCAGTCGCCTAATTCACGGGGGATTGCGCTATCTAGAATATTTTGAATTTAACTTGGTGCGCGAGTCCTTGCATGAGCGGGAGGTGCTGCTGCGCAATGCGCCACACCTAGCTAAGCCAGTCCAGATGACAATTCCGATCTATCGCAGTGGTTCCCGGGGGTATCGCATCATTCAAGTGGGGATGGTGCTGTATGACGTCTTGAGTTATGACAAGTCGTTGCCCAACCACCGCATGCTGTCGCGCCAGAGCACGCGGCAGCTGTTTCGGGCCATTGATGCAGAAGAGCTAGCCGGGTCAGCCCAGTACTACGATGGGCAGGCGGAACACGCGGAACGGCTATGCCTAGAAAATATTTTGGATGCTCAGCAGGCCGGGGCGACGGTGCTTAACTATGCCCAGGTGGAAGACATTCACCTGAGTAATCGGCGGATTACCAGCTTAATCTGTCGGGATATGCTCAGCGACCATCGCTTTGAGGTCACCACCCACGACAAAACGGTGGTCGTTAATACCTCTGGCCCTTGGGTAGACGAGGTGTGTGGCTTAAGTGAATCGCCCATCAGCAAAAGTCGCAAAATTGGCGGCACCAAAGGCAGTCATATTATTGTTGATCCGTTCCCAGGTGCTCCTGATTCTGCCCTTTATGTTGAAGCCAAGTCCGATGGACGCCCCTTTTTCATCATTCCTTGGCTGGGGCAGTACTTGATTGGCACCACCGACGAGCGCTACGACGGCAGATTAGACAACATCAAAGCCGACGCCGAAGAAGTTGACTATTTATTGGCTGAAACTAATGCGGTGCTGCCCGCCGCTCGGTTAACTCGGGATGATGTGCGCTTTACCTACGCGGGGGTTCGGCCCTTGCCCTATGCCGAAGGCAAGAAAGCCGGCAGTATCACCCGAGACCATATTCTGCACGACCACAGTAAAGAAGGGGCCGAGAACCTGATTTCGCTGATTGGCGGTAAACTCACTACCCATCGTCAGGTGGGAGAGGAGTTTGTTAATGCTGTCTTTCGCAAGCGTAAACAGGCTGCCCCCGCTTGCCCCACCCACAAGCGATCGCTACCAGGAGCGATTTTACTGGATCACCCTCAGGTTAAACAGTGGCACGATCGCTACGGTCATCTGATTGCCCCTCCGGTTCTGGATCACCTGTTGGGGATTTATGGTGCTCGGGTTGCTGACTTACTGGCGTTGGTGGAAGCCACCCCAGTCCTAGCCGAACCGATTGTGGAAGGACTATACGACATTCAGGCCCAGGCCGTGTTTGCCGTGCAAGCTGAGATGGCCCACACCTTTGTGGATATTCTGCGCCGCCGCACCACGGTTTGCATGCACAAGAACTATGGCTTTGACGCTTTACCTGTCGTAGCCCAGGTGCTACGCCAGTACTGTGACTGGAGCGAGGAACGCTGCGATCGCAACATCCGTGCCTACCATCAGTTCATGGAAGCTAACTGTATCCCCGACTACGCCCTGGGCCGCGATCCGGTCACCCTACAAACGGCGTGAGGGAAAGACGGAAGGCAGAAGGCAGAAGGCGAAATTTTGAGTTTTGAGTTTTGGATTCTTGCTTGAACCAATCCCTCAAGACTTCCCCACCTTCCCCATCCACCCATCCACTCTTCACCTCTCCACTCTCCCCCACTCCATCCATCTACCCCACCTTGCTTAACATGGTTACAACCTCTCCCAGTGCTGACGTCTTACACCAAGTCTTTGAGGACTACAAACATCGCCAGGTCAACCTCACTATCCTAGGGGCTGGGGCCTGGGGCAGTGCTCTGGCCCATATCGCCAACACGAACGACCACCAGGTGCGGATCTGGTCCCGCCGCAGTGAACTGTCCTTGGAGGATGCTGTGGCTGGGGCCGAGGTGATTGTGTCGGCTATTTCGATGAAAGGGGTGCCAGAGGTGGTTAGCCGCCTAAAGGCGCTGCAGATTCCAGAGACCACGGTGCTAGTGACGGCCACCAAAGGGCTAGACCCTGGAACCACCCTGACACCATCACAAATTTTTCAACGGGCGTTTCCCAACCATGCGGTGACCGTCTTGTCTGGCCCCAACCTATCGAAGGAAATCGAAGCTGGTCTACCCGCGGCTACGGTAATTGCCTGCACCAATGAGACGGCGGCTGAAGCGGTGCAGCATGTATTTGCCTGTGACAACTTTCGCACCTATCGCAGCACCGACCCCCTCGGGGCTGAACTGGGGGGAACCCTGAAAAATGTGATTGCGATCGCGGTGGGGGTCTGCGAAGGGCTAGAACTGGGCTCCAATGCTCGATCGGCCTTGATTACCCGGGCCTTACCCGAAGTGATGCGCATTGGCACCCACCTGGGGGGCCAGCCAGAGACCTTTTTGGGCCTATCCGGCCTGGGGGATATGCTCGCCACCTGCACCAGTGCCCTTAGCCGTAACTATCGGGTGGGTTATGGTCTCTCCCAAGGGAAATCCTTAGAGCAAATTTTAGCGGAACTGGGGAGCACCGCTGAAGGGGTTAATACATCCCATGTGCTGATGGCGATCGCCCAACGGGAACAGATCTCTGTCCCCATTTCCCAACAGGTGCACCTGTTGCTGAATGGCGAAATTTCTGCCGAGGAGGCCGTTGCGGCCTTGATGGAACGCAAGCTGAAGGCAGAGGACTATCAAGCAGTACTGCAACCTGATAGTTAGTCCAGGAAGGCAGAAGGGGTCAGGTCTGGGGTGAACGGTATACGGGGCAAAGTGTAGGGTATGCGGTGTAAGGAAAAGCCGCATACCGTGAACCACAAACTGTGAACCGATAGAAAAATCTCTGGCTAAGGAATAGATCACCACCGGTTCTAAGTGTCGCATTGTAAACGAGTGTTTCAATCCAGTTACATCCTGAGAAATCGGCTGAAATTGCCAAAACTAGCGTGATACGATTCCCCTCGTAGCTTCTTCGCGATTCGGGAGAAATATCCTTGTCACTTCGGGTAGCAGTAGTAGGATCAGGTCCGGCAGGCTCCTCGGCAGCCGAGACGCTAGTTAAAGCAGGTATTGAAACCTATT
>SLIY01000388.1 GCA_007135385.1 Leptolyngbyaceae cyanobacterium CSSed165cm_216 | reverse complement strand
TGCCCTGCTATGGTTGAAGCCCGCGCGATCGCCCACTCCACCACCAACAGTTCCCCCACCCTAGAATTTCGGGACATTGGCCTCACCTACCAGAGTAAGGGGGCATCGCTGACTGTCATCGACCACATTTCCTTCAAGGTGGCCCAGGGGGAGTTTGTCTCCTTGGTGGGGCCGAGTGGTTGCGGTAAAACCACCCTGCTGCGGATGGTGTCTGGCCTTAACCCAGCGGAGGAAGGGGGCGTTTACTTTCGGGGGCAGCCGATTAAAGGGCCACTTAAAAATATCGGCATTGCCTTCCAAAATCCAGTGCTGCTGCCCTGGCGTAACACCATCAACAATGTGTTGCTACCGTTAGAGGTGGTACAGCCCCACAAGCGCAAGTTTCGCCAAAATCGAGCCAAATATCTAGAATCTGCTGAGCACCTGCTGGCCACGGTGGGACTCAACAATTTTCAGACCCACTATCCTTGGCAGTTATCGGGGGGCATGCGACAGCGGGCTTCCCTGTGTCGGGCGCTGATTCATCAGCCAGAAATTTTGCTGCTGGACGAACCCTTTGCGGCCCTGGATGCCTTTACCCGCGAGGAAATGTGGAGCCTGTTGCAAGATCTGTGGCAGCGGACGGGGTGTACTGCCTTGCTAGTGACCCACGACCTGCGGGAGGCCCTGTTTTTGTCCGATACGATCTATGTGCTTGGCCCCCGCCCCAGCACCATTGTCTATGAGTTGTCGGTCACCTTGCCCCGGCCCCGCACCTTAGACATGTGTTTTACCGACGAGTTTCACCACATGTACACCGAACTGCGCAGCCATATTCAGCGGGGGTAGGTAGGGCTACCGTCGCCTGAGCCACATCAAAATCGCCAGACCAAAGCCCACCACAGGCAATACTAACAGGGCAAATAGGCCTAGGCCAATCTGCTGCTGTACCGTCATCACAATCCGGCGGTTGGTCACCTGCCGGGGGCGGATAGACAGGGCGGCGTCGGTTTGCTGCCCCAGCCAGTTGGCCGAATTGAGGAACACATCGCCGTTCAGTTGTTGGTCAAATAGGCCATCGGTGGCAAAGCTGGCGTTGCCAATCACCACCAGCCGCGATTCTGGGGGGGGTTCGTCTTCGGCGACGGCTTCGGCCCCTGCCACCGGGCGGCTAAGGGCAACCCCCAGGGTATAGGGACCAGAGGCGGGGGCATTCTCGTCAAACTGCAACTCGCCTGCTTCTGAGATCGATTCTGCCCGACTTTGGGGATTGCTTTGCAACAGGGGCGTGGCCGTCACCCCAGGCACCTCTTCCACATTCACCGGTCGCACCAGGGGAAAGAAGGACCGCCCACTGCGAAAGTCGCGGGTGATCGGGTGATCGCCATAGTTGGTGACAATGGGTGCAGCCGGACCTAGCCCCACCAGTTGCCCAGCCCCAGAGGTATCCAGCACAATCCGGTCATCCAAGGTCACCCCCCACTCGTCCAGCAGCCGATCGAGGTTAGGGCTAGTGCGGGGGTCGATCAGCAGCATTAAGCTACCCCCCTGGTCGAGATAAGTGGTCAGGGCCTCGACTTCGGCCTCAAAAAAGCTGGCGGCGGGGCCAGCCACAATTACCAAGCTGGCATCGGCAGGGACTTCCCCATCGGTCTCAGTCAAATCCAGGGGTTCTACCACGGCCCCTTGGTCTGCTAAGGCAAGGGCGGCCTGCTCAAAACCAGCTTCGCTACCATCAATGGCAAATTCTTGATTCCCTTGGGTAAAGTAAACGGTCAGGGCGCGATCGCTAATCACCTGATCTAGAGCATTAGTCAGGGTCCGTTCTGATAGCCGATCTTCAGGGCTAATTGATTGCAAAAACTGCCGACTGTCACCGCTTTCCAAAAACACCATGCCGGTTTGGCTAGCCCCAAAGTCTTGGGCCTGGCGGGGGTCATCATAGGGGTTGACATAGTCGAAGGAAAACTGGGAACCAGCTTGACGATAGCTTTCCAACAACTGCCGATCTTGGGGATTCGGCACTGGATCAAAGACGACCACCCGAGCCGGCTGTTCAAGATTGCGCACCACCTGCTGGGACTGGGGCGCCAGGGTGAAAATCTGATTCTCGGTCACATCAAACCGGCTGGAAAACCGCACCGCCAGCAGATTGATCAACCCCAAAATCACCAGCACCGCCACCACAGACACGATCGCATTGGTGCCCGCTTCTGTAGATCGCTGGGACCAAAAGCGATGGCGACCATAGTCACTAAAGCCTAAACCCACCAGCAACAGCCCCAGGCCACCAATCAACAGCCCCAATGGCAGTGGCGTCCACCCGGCCACAGCCCCAGCCACAAAACCCGCCACTAGCAAGGCTAAGCCGGGTAAGGCTAGATATTTAATGTATTTTTGATAGGCTCCTAAGGGTTTAATCATGGATAGCGGTTCCTAAAGGCAGAAGGCAGAAGGCAGAAGGCAGAAGCATGCCCTGTTCGCGCAGCGACCCCAGACGGTGTCCTGAGCTTGTCGAAGCAGGGGTAACCTGTCGAAGGGGCAGAAGGCAGATTTCCATTAGCTCCTGTGAGGTTAAGCTGAATGTGGCAGAAACCAATTGAGCGCTTTGCATCTACCTACGATCGCTGGAAACGGAGGGTTTCTACGGATTGGGCGGTTAGATACAAGCCCAACCCAATAAATGACAAAAAAAGGACTAGGCTGCTGGTGTCAAAAATGCCTTCAGTAAAGTCAGAAAAATGCCGTAATAGCGATAGGTGGCCTAGGGCTTGACCTAGAACGCCGGGCAATCCTTGGGCGATCGCATCGACCAGCCACAGCAGCAGAATCAGGGCGAAAGTCATAATCGCCGCCAGGACGGTACTTTCGGTCAGAGAGGAGATAAACATACCCAGGGCCAAGATGCTGGCTGACAACAGCACTAACCCCAGGTGAGACAACCAAAACACCCCTGACCCGGCGGGGGGGTCTGCTGCCCCCAGGGCGACGGCCTGGCAGATCATCAATGGCAAAATCATGGCGATGTAAAAGCTGACTACCGCCAACAGCTTGCCTAAGGCCACCGCCCAGTTGGTAATCGGTGACGTGGCCAGAAGCTCTAGGGTACCCTGCTTGCGTTCGTCGGCGT
>SLIY01000213.1 GCA_007135385.1 Leptolyngbyaceae cyanobacterium CSSed165cm_216 | reverse complement strand
GAGTCAGAAGGGGGAATCCAGACCGATGCCAGCATGGTGATACTGACCACCCGCTTTTCAGAGAGCGGCTGCCAGTGTCTGCCGGTGTTATCAACATCTTGCCATTGGCCAGGCGGTTCGATCACACCGGTGATTACACCCTAGGGCTGGGCTGAGCTCAGCACCTTTTCTGCCGCAGCGGCATCGGGGTTCGCCTGGGGTGTTTCCGCCTCTGAGGGGGGCACCACTTGCCAGAACCTAGGTAGGTACTCTTGCCAGTTGGCCAAAATCCGCTGGGCTTTGGCGCTGCCGGTATGAGCGGCATGGGCTGCGATCAGTGCTTTCAACTGAGCCTCGCCAGTGGGGGTAATCACCCGCTGCACCTTAACGATTTCGGGATTGACTCGCACCGGAAAGTCGCCAGCTTCATCCAGAACGTAGGTCAAACCGCCGGTCATGCCAGCGCCCAGATTGCGGCCCACATGGCCCAGCACCACCACCACACCACCAGTCATATACTCGCAGCAGTGATCCCCAGCCCCTTCAATTACCGCTTGGCCTTTGGAGTTGCGGACGGCAAACCGCTCTCCGGCGGTGCCCAGGGCATAAAGGGTGCCGCCAGTGGCCCCATACAGGCAGGTGTTGCCGATAATCACATTGGTGGAGGGGTCATAGGCGATGCCCAGCGGGGGCTTGACCACGATTTCGCCGCCATGCATCCCTTTGCCCACATAGTCGTTGGCTTCCCCCACCAGGGTGAGGGTCATACCCGGCAGGTTAAAGGCGCCAAAGCTTTGGCCAGCACTGCCGGTAAAGGTAAGGTTGAGCTGCCCCTCAAAGCCAGCATTGCCATACTTTTCAGCAATTACCCCTGCGATCCGAGCGCCAACGGTGCGATCGGTATTGATCACCTGCATGGACTGGGTGACACTACCTTGGGTTTGGATCGCCTGCTGAATCTCGGCATCCGCCAGTAGTTGGTCATCCAGCACCGGGCCGTTGCTGTGGACCGCTTCGTGGTTGAGCCAGGTGCGATTTTCCTTGACATCGGGTAAGTCAATCAGGGTGGTCAAATCTAGGGCCTTGGTTTTGGCCAGGGTGACCTCGGTTCGAGGAGCAAGCAGATCAGTCCGGCCGACGATCTCGGTCAGCGAGCGATAGCCCAGGCGAGCCAGCAGCGATCGCACCTCTTGGGCCACAAAGTAAAAGAAGTTGACCACATGCTCAGGAATACCGGTAAACCGCTGGCGCAGTTCCTCTTTCTGGGTGGCTACGCCTACCGGACAGTTGTTGGTATGACAGACCCGGGCCATAATGCAGCCTTCGGCGATCATGGCAATGGAGCCAAAGCCGAATTCTTCGGCCCCCATCAGCGCTCCCATCACCACATCCCAGCCGGTTTTGAGGCCGCCATCGACTCGCAGGGTAACCCGATCGCGCAGCTCGTTATCCATCAGCACCTTGTGCACTTCGGTCAGGCCCAATTCCCAAGACACCCCGGCATGCTTAATCGAGCTCAGGGGCGACGCGCCAGTCCCCCCATCGTGCCCCGACACTTGAATCACATCGGCATTCGCCTTGGCTACCCCGGCGGCAATGGTGCCAATGCCCACCTCAGACACCAGTTTCACCGATACGCCCGCCTTGGGGTTGATCTGGTGTAGGTCGAAGATCAACTGGGCCAGATCTTCAATGGAATAAATGTCGTGGTGGGGCGGCGGTGAAATCAGCGGTACCCCAGGCTTAGAGCGGCGCAGCATGGCAATGTAGGGGCTCACCTTCTTGCCCGGCAGTTGGCCCCCCTCCCCAGGCTTCGCCCCCTGGGCTAGCTTAATTTCGATTTGCTTGGCATGCATCAGGTATTCCGGGGTCACCCCAAACCGGCCCGAGGCCACCTGCTTAATTGCTGAGCTAGCGGTATCGCCATTCTTCAGCCCCCGCAGGTGGGGGAAGGTGGGCGAATGACCGTCGCCATCCACATCGCCTAGGACCTTAAAGCGAATTGGGTCTTCCCCCCCTTCCCCAGAGTTGGATTTACCGCCAATGCGGTTCATGGCAATGGCCAACACCTCATGGGCCTCCCGAGACAGCGCCCCCAAGGACATGCCGCCGGTACAGAACCGCTCCATAATTGCTTGCACCGATTCCACTTGGTCCAGAGGAATCGGCTGGCGATCGCTGTTGAAGTCCAGCAGATCCCGCAGGGCGGTCACCGGACGATTTTCTAGCTGGTCCTTGTACACCTGGTAATGGTCATACTCACCCTCCTTCAGAGCCTTGTGCAGCAGCTTGGTCATGGCTGGGTTGTTCATGTGGTACTCGCCGCTGGGCCGAGACTGCACAAAGCCCATATTGTGTAGCCGCTTCGAAGTCAGTTCTGGGAAGGCTCGCTGGTGGAAGCTGACGGTTTCTTGGGCCAGGTCCGCCAGGGACAGTCCCCCCAGGCGGGAGGTGGTGCCCCGGAAGGCCAGTTCCAGGAGGTCAGGGCCAATGCCGATCGCCTCAAAAATCTGCGCCCCTTGGTAGCTGGTAATCAAAGAGATGCCCATTTTGGAGAGAATCTTCAACAGCCCCGCTTCCACCGCTTTGCGGAAATTGTCCTGGGCTCCATTTAGGGTGGTCACGGGCAGCTTGCCGGTTTCCATTAACTTTTGGGTACGGCTGTCAGCCCACCAATGGCGCACCGATTCTAGGGCCAGGTAGGGACAAATGGCGCTGGCCCCATAGCCAATTAGGCAGGCAAAGTGGTGGGTGCTCCAGCACTGGGCCGTGTCCACCACCAGGGAGGTGTGCAGGCGTAGACCATTGCGAATCAAGTGGTGGTGCACCGCGCCGACCGCCAGCAGGGGGGGAATGTAGCTGGTCTCAGCGGATAGGACAGTAGCCTGACCCTGACGATCCACGCGATCGCTCAGTACCAGAATCGTCTTACCGGCCTTCACCGCCGCATCCGCCTGCTCACACAGGGCCTCCACCGCTGGCTCTAGGCCCGCAGGACCCGCAGCAATGGAATAGAGAGTAGACAGAGTGGTGGTGGCAAAGCCTGACTGGTGAATCTGCGCTAGCTCCACCTCATTGATGACTGGGCTTTCCAGACGCAGCAGCCGAGCGTACTCGGGCTGTTCATCCAGCAGGTTACCCCGGCTTCCCAGTTGAGTGGTTAGAGACATCACCAGCCGCTCCCGCAGGGGGTCAATGGCCGGATTGGTTACCTGGGCGAACCGCTGCTTGAAGTAGTCGTACAGTAGGTGGGGCTTCTCGGATAAAACCGCCAGGGGAATATCATCTCCCATGCAGTAGGTGGGCTCTTTGCCCTGGGCCGCCATATCCTGAATAATCATGTCCACGTCTTCGGCGGTGTAACCAAAGGCGCTTTGCTGCTGGAGTAACTCATGGCCGCTGTAGGCCGTTTTCTCGGTGAATAGCTGGGGTTGAATGCTGACCCGGTTGTCCTGTAGCCACTGACCATAGGGGTGCCGAGTCGCCACCCGTTGCTTAATGGCCCAATTCTTCAGAATTTCATGGGAGTGGAGGTCCACCGCGATCATCTGACCCGGCCCTAGGCGACCCTTCTCCACAATCCGCTCCGGGGGCACATCCAACACTCCCGCTTCCGACGACACCATCAACAGGCCATCGTCAGTGATCACATAGCGGGCCGGGCGCAGGCCGTTGCGGTCTAGGGTAGCTCCCACCTGGGTGCCATCGCTGAACACAATCAGGGCGGGGCCATCCCAGGGCTCTTGCAGGCCGCTGTAGTATTCGTAAAAGTCGGTGATTTCTGGGTACGGATCTAGATCGGGCTGGTTGTTGTAGGCCTCGGGCACCATCATCATCAGGGCCTCCTGGGGCGATCGCCCTGATCGCACCAGCAGTTCCATGACGTTGTCTAGGTTGGCTGAATCGCTATTTTCAGCATTGACTATGGGTTTTAGGACTTCAAAGCGATCGCCCCACACTGGATGAGACAAATCTTCCTGACGGGCCATCATCCAATTGATGTTGCCCACTAGGGTATTGATTTCACCGTTGTGGCCCAGCAGCCGCATAGGGTGGGCCAGGGGCCACTTGGGCATGGTATTGGTGCTGAAGCGGCGGTGGTATACCGCAAAGGAGCTGACGTAGTCCGGATCCCGCAGATCCGCGTAGAATGCCGCCAACACCGCCGACCGCACCATACCCTTATAAACAATGGTGCGGCAGGAGCAAGAGCACACATAAAACTCCTTCAGGCCAGCCACCACCTCTGGATCGAGGCTGTCTGGCTGCTGAACCGCCTCAGCCACCAGGTGCAAGACTTGCCGTCGTACCAGGTATAGACGCCGCTCCAGGTCTTCCCCGATGGCCGTAGCCGAGGCCATGATCAGCTGCTCAATCTGAGGCTGATACTGTTTTGCCAAGCTGCCCAGCACCTCAGGGCGCACCGGCACCTGCCGCCAGCCCACTACCGTCAGCCCCTCATTCTGCACCACCTGGTTAAAGGTGTCGCGAATAAACGAGGCCGCTCTAAGGTGATTGGGCAGAAAGATCATTGCGACCCCAGTGTGCTCGGTAGCCAAGGGTGACTGGCCCTGATTGGCTGCCCAGCGGTTGAGTACGGCCCAGGGAATTGCGGTCATCACGCCAGCCCCGTCCCCAGAATCCTGGTCTGCACAGCATCCACCCCGATGTTCCATGCAATCGAGGGCGGCCAGAGCCTTGGCTACCAAGTCGTGGCTGGCACGGTTTTGCTGGTCAGCCAGAAACCCGACACCACAAGCGTCCCGTTCTTCAACCAGCCACTTAGGCCCCCAGTTTGGCCAGGTAGAACGCTCTCGGTGTAAGGGTTGGTGACGGTGATTCACTGGTGTATTTCCCATGGGATAGCAGCGACTTACTTAAATGTGGATGGACAGAACGCACTGGCAGAAGCAACCGCGTGCGAAGACAAGATCAAAGCCTCTGAGGCCAGGCTCAAGGCCAGATAGTAACCGATAGGAACCAGCCCCGCCGGGCACGACGGACACAATCGGCAACCTCACCGCAATATTTGATACTGGATGGAGAGATACTGCGTAGGCCAAACTATTGGCCGGCCTAAGTCCATCACCATATTGCGTTTGATACAGACAGGACATCTGTGTTACGAGATACCCGATCTTTTATCAATCCTTATTAATTAGTGTACAAACCTTATCACTAATTTACCGGTTCCCCAGCCCATAGCGGTCACTCTCACAGCGAAAATGTGCTGTTGTTCAACATTTCTTGAACAAGCAGATCACGGCGACCCTAGGATCCCTAGGGATAGGAAGACCATTTTAGGCCAAGTTTAGAACCAGTTTATGATCTGGTGCGGGCCTATCGGCAAGACGCCGGTCCTGAGCTTATATATAAGGTGATATAGCTACTGTGATGACCATGCCTTTTGCTGTCCCCCTGACTCGTATCGTCCTGCCTTTCAGTCTTGCTTTAGTGGCTGTTGGAGGCGTTGGTGCTGGGGGTAGCCGATCGGCCCTGGCCCAGGAGGCCAACCCCGTACAGACGCTGACGACGCCCCCGGCTACTGCAATTCGGGATGCTCCCACAGCTGTGTTGGCCGCGGCCCAAGTGGGTACGACTGTGGCCATCAATGGATCTACCTTTTCAATGCCCTGGATGCAGGTGAATGGCCAAGTGGGGCTAGCTGACTACGGGGTGACCGATCGCCTAGGGGCCACACTGCTTAGCACCAGTAATCCTCAGGTTCAGCCGGTGCAGTGGTTTGCGGCTCCAGGGGCGAGCCCGATTATGCTCTCTGCTTGGCATCACAATGGCTATCGGTTCTTGGATATTAGTTCCCTAGCCCAGGGGGCTGGCTGGACGGTGACCCCCCAGGGTTCTACCCTGGCGATTACCACAGCTCCAGCCCAAGTAAAGTCCATTCGGCGAGATCTCCAGCCAGGACGCGATCGCATCATTTTGGACGTGACCGGTCGCCCTGCCGTACAGCTAAATGAGGGAGTCGAAGAACTCACCCTCACCCTGAGCGCTACCTCAACCTCATCCCTGACTGCCCAGGCCAACACCCTTACCCAGAATCGGTCAGGAGGAATTGTCACCCAGGTGCAGGCCAACCCCACTTCCCAGCGGACCGAACTGGCCGTGCGGTTTACGGGCAATACCCTCCGCCCTCGGGTTCAGACGTTGCCCAACCAGGTCATCTTGGAGTTCCGGCCCGATCACTTGCAGCCCCATACCATCGCCTGGGCTCCGGGGCTGCGGTGGCGACAGCAATATATTTCGGTGGGCGGCACCGCTTTCCCGGTGTACTGGCTCGAACTTGCCGCCAATCAGAACCAACTCTCCCTCCGCCCCATTTGGTCCGATCCCAGCACCATGGTAGGTATTGCCCCCCTTCAAACCATGGGGCAGCGCTGGCGGGCGACCGCCGCCATTAACGCCGGTTTTTTCAACCGCAACAACCAGTACCCCCTCGGGGCCATTCGCCACAACACCCATTGGCTTTCCAGCCCGATTCTCAGCCGTGGCGTTATCGGCTGGAATGATAGCAGTTCGGTGGCCATGGAACGCTTGTTTTTAAAGCAAACCCTAACCACCGCCAACGGCCGATCTTTTCCCATCCAAGGCACCAACAGCGGCTATGCGGAAGCCGGTATCGGTCTGTACACCCCGGCTTGGGGGACCACTTATCGCCCCATTACTGGCAATGAAATTGCGGTTACCGTAGTCAATAACCAAGTGGTCAATCAACAAACGGTGACCGATCGCGATGCGGTGTCGATTCCCAGCAATGGTTACATTCTGGCCCTACGTTCCTACGCAACGGTGGCAGTGGCCCTACCCCCTGGCACTGACCTGGCGATCCAGTCTGAGACCTTACCCGCTAGCCTAGAACCCTTCCGCCATATTGTCGGCGGTGGCCCGCTGCTGATCCGTAACCAGACGATGGTGCTCAATGCTGAGGCCGAGCAATTTAGCCGCGCCTTTGCCACCCAGGCGGCTCCCCGTAGCGCGATCGCCACCAATGTTGCTGGCGATATTCTCCTCGTAACCGTCCACCATAGCCCTGCCGGGCCTGGTCCCACCCTCAACCAACTGGCTCAAATCATGGCCCAGTTAGGCAGCACCAACGCCCTCAACTTGGATGGTGGTGGTTCCGCTAGCCTCTACCTGGGAGGTCGCTTAATCAACCGTAACTCTCGCACCGCTGGTCGAGTCCACAACGGTATTGGGCTGTTTACAGCTGAGTAAGCTGTTTACAGCCGAGTAACATTTAGGCCCACAACCCGCCCTAATGAAACCCGGCATGTTTCTGAATTCCGGCTGTCATCAGGCTGGCATTAGTTATGATCACCTTCGCCAAAGGCTACAGGTTTTAAGATTCAGGTATCAGGCTGAGCTGGTTAGCTAATGTCCGGTCCGTTAGTCACAATTCCCAGCTTGATCAAGCCACCTTTATCAGGACAAATTAAAGCCACTCTGCCCCAGGTAAAGACTCCATGTGGTTCTGGCCCTCAGCCCGTAGTTTTGCTGAACTCCGCAGAATTCCCCTGCTAGACTGATGTCTGTCTAGAATCGACCTATTGGGTGCCCATCCTGCCCCGTCAGCAACCAGCTACGACAGTTTATCGTCGTTCCAGTCTAAGCCCCTCGTTTGACCCTTAACCCAACCTAGCGAAAGCGTTTATCGGCTTTAGGAGAATCACGACTATGCCCAAATTAAATGAGACTATTACACCGACAGCCCTAGCCTTAGCCACTAACAACGGCCAAGACATTACTGAATCTGGTCTACGTCCTTGGGGCTGCTATACCGTCCTAGAGGAAGGGCGAGGCTATAAAATTAAGCGTATTGAGGTCAAGCCAGGGCATCGCCTTAGCCTCCAAATGCACCACCACCGCAGCGAACACTGGATTGTAGTCTCCGGTACGGCCAAAGTCATCTGTGGGGATAATGAAATCCTGCTCTCCACCAACCAGTCTACCTATGTCCCCCCCTGCACCCAGCACAGACTGGAAAATGTCGGGGTGATTCCCTTAGTCCTGATTGAGGTTCAAAACGGTGAGTATCTGGGGGAAGATGACATTGTCCGCTTCCAAGATGATTACTCTCGGGTAGAAACGCCATAGGCTCACCACTAACCTGGTACAGAAGGGCAGACGTAAGGAGGCAAAAGGTATAAAGGAAGTCCCGCTCCATGCAAAGTTTTGCATCGACGGAAATAGGTGGGTTATTTCTGCCCCTGGGTCCTAGGTACTGGCAGATCTAGTGGCTGACAATGGTCATCCTCTAGTCATCATCCTCGGCCGTCCCCAGCCTTTAAGTAGGTGGGGACGGCCCACTGTTTTGGCACTCTAGATCCCCTAGTGATACACTCGAGACAGCTTAATGACAGCGACTCGAGGGATTGCCGCCCTGTTGCCACCCTCAAATCCGTAAGACATAACATTACATGATTCACATAAGCCCCAGTGCCATCCAGGAGCTCAATCGCCTGCGGCAGCGCCAGCCCAACCCAGCCCAACCAGTCTATCTCACCCTTGACCCAGGTAGTTGCGCCCAATGGGCCTATCGTCTCAATGCTGAGCCCCCATCAGATCGGGCCACCACGGCTTTTGATTGTGGCAGTGGTCTGACCCTAGTCGTTGCCAACACAGCCCTTGACCTGGTTAAAGGGCTCACCATCGACTACTCAGAAGATTTAATGGGAGGAGGGTTTCGCTTCACCAACCCCCAAGCCCATCACACCTGCGGTTGTGGCCACTCCTTTTCTACCACCCCTGAGCCTACCACCTCAGATTGCACTGCAACGGCCCCACCAGCCACGTTCGAGTCCCATGACTCTATGGCTCAATCGAAGTTTGACTAAAGAACTTTTTCAATGTTAGTATCAGAGCTTGTGAAAACTTAAATTTTGTCACCAGCCGTAGTGTTTAGAGCGTATTATGCCCACGATTCAGCAACTCATCCGGAGTGAGCGTCAAAAAGCCGAGAAGAAAACTAAGTCTCCCGCCCTTAAGAGCTGTCCTCAGCGGCGTGGAGTCTGTACCCGTGTGTATACCACCACTCCTAAAAAGCCCAACTCAGCTCTACGCAAGGTGGCGCGAGTTCGCTTGACCTCTGGGTTTGAGGTGACAGCCTATATTCCAGGGATCGGCCATAACCTACAAGAGCACTCCGTTGTGATGATTCGGGGCGGCCGGGTTAAGGATTTGCCTGGGGTTCGCTACCACATTATTCGTGGCACGTTAGATACGGCTGGGGTTAAGGACCGTCGCCAAGGTCGTTCCAAATATGGGGCTAAACGCCCTAAGGGCTAAATCTCCTGGGGGGTAACGTCCTGAAGCATAGGTCGGTTAACTTCCTCCGTCATCCTCGTTATGGGCTGAGATAGGCTTTGCTGACTGGTCTAGCCCGTGTTAATCATTGTTTTATCGCTTTCTAAGCCAGTTGTCCCTGAGTGCACGGTCTCATGAGACACGGCTACCCAAGTTTATATCGATTGGAACTTAAACCATGTCCCGCCGTACCACTGCTCAAAAACGCCCGATCCCACCGGATTCTGTCTATAACAGTCGCTTGATCACGATGATGAGTCGACGGTTAATGACCAGTGGCAAAAAATCCTTGGCTGACAGAATTGTCTATGATTCTTTTGCCATCATTAAAGAACGTACTGGCGGTGATCCCCTAGAGGTGTTTGAAACAGCTGTACGCAATGCCACCCCATTAGTCGAGGTCAAAGCTCGCCGGGTGGGGGGTGCTACCTATCAGGTGCCGATGGAAGTGCGGTCTGAACGGGGTGTTGCCTTGGCCCTCCGCTGGTTGACGCAGTTTGCCCGGCAACGTTCTGGTAAGTCCATGGCCATCAAACTGGCTAATGAACTCATGGATGCCGCCAACGAAACTGGCGGGGCGGTGCGTAAGCGTGAGGAGACTCACCGGATGGCTGAAGCTAACAAGGCATTTGCCCATTATCGCTACTAATTGTCAGGGGGTCTGCCTGCGTCACTTGTCTACTTTAGGTTAGACTGTCGCAGGTTAACCCCAAGCGGGTTTCACCAAAAATCTTTTGGAAAGGCGGATGTGGCCTTTGGGTCAGTGGCATCAAGACCTTTGCCAAGTTTTGGTTGAAACCCTTTAAGCTGGTTGGCAATGTGACGCTGAGGAGGTCGCTATGGCACGGACAACTCCCCTACAGAAGGTTCGGAATATTGGCATTGCCGCCCACATTGACGCGGGTAAAACCACGACAACCGAGCGAATTTTGTTTTACTCGGGCATTGTGCACAAAATTGGCGAGGTTCATGATGGCACCGCTGTCACCGACTGGATGGCCCAGGAACGGGAGCGGGGAATTACGATTACAGCGGCCGCTATCAGTACTAGTTGGCGCGAGCATCAAATCAATATTATTGATACCCCAGGACACGTTGACTTCACCATCGAAGTTGAGCGGTCTATGCGGGTATTGGATGGTGTCATTGCTGTATTTTGCTCCGTCGGTGGAGTTCAGCCTCAATCTGAGACGGTTTGGCGGCAGGCGAATCGATATTCCGTGCCGCGAATTGCTTTTGTCAACAAGATGGATCGCACTGGAGCAAACTTTTTCAAAGTGTATGACCAGTTGCGCGATCGCTTAGGGGCGAATGTGGTTGCTGTACAAATTCCCATTGGGGCTGAGGCTGATTTTCAGGGGGTAGTTGATCTCGTTTCAATGCGGGCCCGCATTTACCATGATGACCTTGGTCAGAACATGGACGATACCGATATCCCAGCCGACGTTCTAGAGGTGGCTCAGGAATATCGTACCAAGCTGGTGGAAGCTGTGGCTGAGACGAGCGATGTCCTGATGGAGAAATACCTGGAAGGCGAGGATTTGCTGCCCGAAGAGATTGTGACCGCCCTACGTCAGGGAACTATTAAAGGCACGATGGTTCCGATGTTGTGCGGTTCCGCCTTCAAAAATCGGGGTGTACAGTTGCTGCTAGATGCGGTGGTTGACTATTTGCCATCTCCTATGGAGGTGCCACCCATCCAAGGGTTGCTACCCAGTGGTGAAACGGCGGCACGGGCTGCCGATGATGATGTTCCTCTGTCATCCTTAGCCTTTAAAATCATGGCTGACCCCTATGGTCGTCTGACATTTTTGCGGGTTTACTCTGGGGTGCTGAAAAAAGGCAGTTACATCTATAACGCCACCAAAGATAAAAAAGAGCGCATTTCCCGTCTAATTGTGCTCAAAGCAGATGATCGTATTGAGGTAGACGAGCTACGGGCCGGAGATTTGGGGGCCGCCATCGGGCTGAAAGATACCTTTACTGGGGACACCATTTGTGATCCCGATCAGCCGATTATTCTGGAGTCCTTGTATATCCCGGAGCCAGTGATCTCAGTGGCGGTCGAGCCTAGGACCAAGCAAGATATGGATAAGCTTTCTAAAGCTCTTCAGTCCCTGTCGGAAGAAGATCCCACCTTCCGGGTCAGTACCGATCCTGAAACTAATCAGACGGTAATTGCTGGTATGGGTGAGCTCCACCTGGATATTCTGGTTGACAGAATGTTGCGGGAATTTAAGGTGGAAGCCAATATTGGTGCGCCCCAGGTGGCCTATCGGGAAACAATTCGTAAAGCCATCTCTGCCGAGGGTAAGTTTGTGCGCCAAAGCGGTGGTAAAGGCCAGTACGGTCATGTGGTTGTAGAGGTTGCGCCTACGGAAGAAGGCAGCGGATTTGAATTTGTGTCTAAAATTGTAGGGGGCACAATTCCGAAGGAGTATATTCCTTCTGCCGAACAAGGCATGAAAGAAGCCTGCGAATCTGGTATCCTAGCTGGGTACCCTGTAATTGATCTAAAGGTTACTCTCATAGATGGGTCCTACCATGATGTAGACTCCTCAGAGATGGCTTTTAAGATTGCCGGGTCAATGGCTATGAAAGAGGCCGTCATGAAGGCGTCTCCCGTCCTTCTAGAGCCCATTATGAAGGTCGAGGTTGAAGTTCCAGAAGACTTTCTGGGTGACGTCATGGGAGATTTAAACT
>SLIY01000202.1 GCA_007135385.1 Leptolyngbyaceae cyanobacterium CSSed165cm_216 | reverse complement strand
TGGTGCTGGAGATATTTAAGCAACTCGTTGGGGTGGTCGCTATTGGTGGACATTCCGACGAATTCAGCGTCTTCGGGATTAAACACCATGAAAATCAGAGACCTCTGGTCACAACGTCAGCAATGATGGAAAGCTGTATCGGTCGGCAAACGTAAAAACCATCACCTAAAACAGCTGGCATCAGGCTGATACCTATCAGTATTCACGATAATAGCGTAACAAATCATGAAAATACCGTCAGGAGGCTTCATCCACCGGATCGTCAAACTCGGGGTCTGACGCCAGCGAATCGGGACTATCCCCACCCTGGGGGGACTTGGCCGCTTTGGGTTTGAGCTCGGGCAATTGATCAATTTCAAAGTGTTGATAAAACTTATCGGTCACCTGCACTAGCGACGATCGATTATCCGCCTGGCGGCGTTTGCGGACAAAGCCTTGGCTATGGAGTTCTTGCACATGCTGATAAGCCCCGGAACCGCGTAAATCAACTAACTCAGTCTGGCTCAGGGGGCCCCGCAGGGCAATCACCGCCAGGGTGCGCAGGGCCCCTACCCCTAAGTCCAGGGGAATGAGTAGATCCACCAAAAAACGATAGCGCTCTTTGAGCTGTAGGCAATACCCGTCTACAGTTTCCACAATCTCTAGCGCCCCATCCCGGTGGGCGTAGTCATTCATCAGCTCGATCAGGCCTTCTTCAATCTCCTCGCGATCGCAGCGGGCAATCTCGGCCAGCTTAGCGATAGACAGGGGCTGACCCTTAAGGTAAAGGATGGCTTCGATGGAGGTGGCCAGGGAGGACATGGGGTGGGGGGAGATGGGGGGATGGGGTGTCTGCTCTGGTGTGATGTCAACCCTTAATCTAAATTGCGGCCAGTGAGTTCGACAAAAATATCTTCCAGGTTGGAGGGGCGGGTCATCATGCCGGTTTTATCGGGTTGTTGGTCGAGGTGGGCGTTGGCCGCCTCTAGGGTGGGGAAGAAGCTGTAATCCCAGCGATTGCCCCGTTGGGTCATGACAATCCCTTCTCCATGGCGCTGGCGCAGTTGGTCTAGGGTGCCCAGTTCGATCAGTTTGCCCTGGTCTAAAATACCAATGCGATTGCACAAGTATTCCACTTCTTCCATGTAATGGGTGGTCAGGAGCATGGTCATCCCCTGTTGGTTCAGCCCCTGGATTATTTCCCACAGGCGACGACGGGTTTGGGGGTCCAGGCCCACCGTTGGTTCGTCCAGGAATAAGATTTTGGGATTATGCAGCAAGGCCCGAGCAATCTGCAACCGCCGCTTCATCCCGCCGGACAACGTTTTTACCTTATCATCCCGGCGATCGGCCAGTTCCACATAGTCTAGCCAACCGTCGATCGCTTGGCGTCGCTGAGGGTTGGGGATGTGGTGCATGCGTCCATGGAATTCCATGTTTTCCCACACCGACAGGTCTCCATCGACACTGGTTTGTTGGAGCACCACCCCAATTTGACGGCGCACGGCTAGCTGCTGACGGCACACGTCATAACCCGCCACCACCAGATGGCCATCGGTAGGCTGGGTGAGGGTGGTCACCATCCGAATGGTGGTGGACTTGCCTGCGCCATTCGGGCCAAGTAAACCAAACACTTCCCCAGATTTAATCTGTAGGGAGAGATCGTTGACCACAGGCACACCGTTGTAGACCTTGTGGACATTTTGCAGGCTAACCGCAGCATCCATAAGTAAGTAACGCTTTGTTAATAGTTCCGATTCCCTATAGAGTATCTCTCAGCCGATTCCGTTTAAACCATGCGAGCTCGAATTCATCAGCAAATTCTGTATATTCACCAGGACGATGTGCCCGCCTACAAAAAGTCGGGTTCTGTGGTGCGCAACAGCTATTTCTGGGCGCTGCGATCGATTGCTGACCGGGCCATGTTCAATCAAGATTGGGAATTTGCCGATGTGGTCTGGCCGGCCCTCAGCCGCATGTTAACCAGCTTTATGGAGTCAGGCTACTTAGGCTATCGAGAAACCGTCCTAGAGTTTGACCACGATGATGGGATTCCAGAGGAGCTGCGCCCGGTAGGCACCTGGGTCGATTGAGCCCTGGCCCAGATCAAGCCCTCAACTGGCATTTCATCCAGACCGATCAGCCGTGCCTACCTAGTTCTGTCGAGGTAACCTTTGGGGGCTGGGGTGAGCTAAGCCCTGGATCAGGATGACTGTGAGCTGCATCACAGGCAGCGCTAATCGGGTCTGACCACGTCTGGCAAAGGACGTTTAAGGCGATACAACCACAGCAGGCCACCTATTCCCAGAGCAATCCCCCCTAGGCTAACCACTTGGGCGATGCGCAATGGCCCTAACATCAAGCTGTCCAAACGCAACCCCTCAATCCAAAGACGGCCTAAGCTGTAGGCGGCAAAGTAAACCAGAAAAATGGTGCCGGGCTTGAGCCGGTTCGGATGACGCAGGCCCCAGAAAAACAGCCAGAGCACTAGCCCCAAGACCCCCAAATTCCAGAGGGATTCGTAGAGGAAGGTGGGATGGTAATACTCCACCGTTGCTAGCCCTGGCGGGCGTTGGGCTGGGGGAATGTAGAGTCGCCAAGGTAGATTCGTGGGGGCACCAAAGGCCTCGGAATTAAAGAAATTACCCCAGCGGCCAATCGCTTGGCCCAACACCAACGATGGGGCGACAACATCTGCCAGCTGCCAAAAGGAGAGCTTGTAGCGTCGGGCAAACAGAACCGTGGCGATCGCCCCGCCCAAGATTGCCCCATGAATGGCAATTCCCCCCTGCCAAATGGCTAGGGCTTCCAGCGGGCGATCGGCATAGCGATCCCACTCAAATAGAACGTAGTAGAGCCGCGCCCCTGGTAATGCCCCCACAACCAGCCAAATTAATAAGGTCTCGATCCGCTCTGGGGCGATGCCGCGCTGTTGGCCCAGTCGTTGGGCCAAGAACAAACCAATCACCACGGCTGAGGCGATCAGCAGCCCGTACCAGCGGATGACAACGGGACCTAGCTGAAAGGCCACAGGCCCAGGAGAAGCAAACTGCCCCAGCACAACGGTCACGTCTGGAACCATAGAACTTAAAAACGACAACATCGGCAACGACTCTTTCCCAAAACGATCAAACCGGGTTTAGGAGCTTCCAGCGACGACTGTATCCAGTCTGCTGATGTATCCAGTCTGTTGGCTAGCCCCCCATGAAGCTGAATTCAGCCTCTATACTGCGGATCGTCTCTGCGCTGGAATCCGCTTAGGCGGTCAGCCAAGCGGTCAGCCAAGTCGGCATCACCTGATCTAGGGTAGCCAGTAGATCCCCCTGAAGCAGGTCGGGCATCGCGATCACATGCAGTTGGAGTAAGACCACAATAGCGACGGTATAGAGGGTTGAGGTGACTAAGCCATTACGCAGTAACTGACGCCTAGAACTACTCTGCTGATGGTGTAGGGCCGTCACAGCTCCCTGTTGCATCAGCACAAAACCCACCACATTGGTCAACCAGTAGCCTACCCCAGTTAGGGGAACTAACGCATCAGGGTAGGGACGGCTGACGAGATAGCCAAAGCCAAAGGCCAGGGGCAAATTGATCACCAAGTCATTCCACCAGCAGAGGGGCGAAAGCAGGTAGCCCACCACCACTAGGGTGCCCCCCCAGCATCGGCGTAACCCAGCATGGGTAGCCTTGGGAACGGCGTCTTCAGACTTTTTTGTCATCGCAAAAGCCTCAAAGCCAAGGTAACAACAATGATGACATAGATGATGTGATGCCGACAGTGGAAGCTATTGGTGACGAAGCAAAAAGCCGCTTGTATCTTAATCCCAATGGGTGGCAGACCTTTTGGTACGCTACCCTACTCGCCCTAAAACGGAAATACGCGGGGTGCTATCAGCACTGTCAGGCCCCAAAACATCAGGTTAAAGGGAATGCCTACCCGCATAAAGTCGGTGAACTTGTATCCCCCTGGGCCGTAGACCATCAAGTTAGTTTGGTAGCCAATGGGGGTACTAAAGCTCGCTGAAGCGCCAATCATAATCGCTACTGCAAAGGGCGTAAAGTTCACCCCCAGGCTTTGGGACAGGGACAGGGCAATGGGAAACACCACAGCGGCAGCGGCGTTATTGGTGATCACCTCCGTCAGCAGACTGGTGATGGCATAGATAGCGGCCAGGGCCACCCAAGGATTGCTGCCCACGCCCCCCAACACCGCCATGGAAAAGGCTGAGGCAGCTCCAGTCACCTCCAGGGCTTTGCCTAGGGCTAACGCTGCCGCCACGACCAAAATCACTGACCAGTCAATAGCTCGAAACCCTTGTTGAAACGAGCAGCAGCCGGTGATCACCATCAGTACCGCCGCCAAAATAGCGGCATTGAGCATGTCCAGCCAACCGAAGGTGGCTAGGGCCACCATCAGCACCAAAATGCCAAAGGCAATCGGGGCTTTGTCGTGGCGTAGGGGGTCAGAGTTGGGGACAGGGCTAATCAGGTAAAAGTCCCGGGAGGCCCGCCGCTCCTCTAAAAAGGAGGGGTGAGCTTCTAATAGCAGAGTGTCACCGGGACGCAGACGGATGTCACCAATTTTGCCAGCTAGACGTTCGCCGTTGCGGCCCACCGCCAATACCACCGCCCCATAACGACTGCGAAACTGCCCCTCACGGATGGTTACCCCTACCAAGGGGCAGGTATTAGATACTACAGCTTCAAGCAGCGATCGCTGGGAGCGAGGCGAGTCGAGCTTAAACACCTGGTTAGTGGCTGGTTGTAAGCCCCGAATTTGGTTCAAGTCCACAATTGAATCGACCATCCCCACAAATACCAGTTGGTCGCCCTCCCGCAGGGTCTCCTGGGGGCTAATGGCGGTTAACAACTGCTCTTCCCGTTGAATTTCGGTCAAAAATAGCCCAGGTAAATGGCGCAGCCCCGCTTTTTCTACGGTCTTACCGGCTAGGGGGCTGTTGCCTTCTACCACCATTTCCACGGTGTATTCCCGGGGGTCGTCGGTGCCGGTGATGGCGGGTTTCCGCTGGGGTAACAGCCAGCGTTGGGCCAAAATTAGCATGAGGCTACCGGCGATCGCACAGGGTAAACCTACCGGTACCAAAGCAAACATGCCTAGCCCTGGTCCATCCGTTTCAGCCATCAGCAGTCCGTTCACCACCAGGTTGGTGCTGGTACCAATCAGCGTACACATGCCCCCCATAATTGCCGCATAGCTGAGGGGGATCATCAATTTGGAGGGGCTAATGCGTAACTTGCGACACCAGTCGCCCACCGCCGGAATAAACATAGCCACGATGGGCGTATTGTTCAAAAAGGCACTGAGGCTAACCACCGGTACAATCAACCGGATTAACGCCCTGGTTTGTCCTTGGGGCAAACCCAATACTGAGTGCGACACCAGGTCTAGCCCACCGGTTTGCTGCAACCCAGCGACCACAATGTACAGGACTGCTACCGTGATCATCCCAGGGTTACTAAACCCAGCTAGGGCCGTGGGGGTATCGAGCACCCCACTCAGCAGTAACACTGCCAGCGCCCCCAGAAATACCACTTCTGCCCCTAGGCTAGTCAGCGCATTTAGCAAAAAGGCCCCTAGGGTCACCCCTATGGCCAACCATCCCGGCCAACCCAAGGGCATTGGCGATAACCCCATCACCACTCCTACCCCCAGCAGCACCAGGGCTGCCACTCCGATCTTGACCTGGGCTCGACGACCGGGCCGATGAATCGAGATAACCTGAGGCAGAGGAGACCCGGCTGGATCAGCTTGAGGTTGATTTTCAGATTGAAGCAGAGTGTTTTTCATCACGAATGCATATGGCACGGAAGCGTAAGTCCGCTGAAAACAAGACCAAACCAGGCACCCAGCCTGAGACCAGCCAGGCTAGTCAATGACAGACTGGGATACCTAACCTAGCTGAGTCTCAGCCCTCGCTCAAGACTATCCTGCCATCATGCAACATAAATACCGATTGCATACACCTTTAGTTAAATTTTTAAATTGACTGGACTTTGCTTGAGATTGAAGTCAGATTTATTTGAGCTGATGATGGTTTCAAGCGAGAATAGGCGGGTGGAACCTTTGTGGCAGGGATATGGCACGGCAAACGGAGCAGAGTTTACGGTCAGCGGCAGTCAAAACCTTGACCACTGGCAGCTTTTTGTTTCATGGCCTGGAGCAAGAGCCGTTGTTCCAGGCCCTAGACGATCAGACACTGGTGACTGAGAAGCTATACTCTAACCGGCCTGTATATACCGCCTTTCGGCCCCAGACCTGGCTGGAGCATCTCTATGTGGTGGTGGATGGGGGGCCGGTCATCATGCGCAGTACGCCGCTGGACCGGGTGACTGCCATCACTTACCCAGGGGGCTGTTTCGGTATGCGCAACTTATCGGTTGGATTTGGGACTGTGGCACGGGCCTTTCCCAGTCTGGTTGAAGCCTATAAGACTACCGATGTGATCAAGGTTCCTGGGGCAGTGGTGCAAACGCTCTATGAGCAAAACGCGGAGTTTCGCCACCGCTACGCTCTGCTGTTTGAGCTACGGGAAAAATTTCAGTACCATCTGCTGAATTGCAGCACCTATCCCCCCCAGGCGGTGGCCGCATTGTTGCGGGCACTGGTGTATCAGGAGCGTAACTTGGGTAGTCAACCCAAAGGGCCAAAGGCAGAGTATTGGTTTGATCTGCCGATCGATTTGATTGCCCGCGCCTGCCAACTCAACCACCGCACCGTTGAGCAGGTGCTGAAGGGACTGACTAAGGCAGGGTATCTGAAACCAAATAAGGCTTCTGACTCGACCCATGATTTGGTGCAGGTGGTTGATCCTGAGGGGTTGAAAGCGGTGTACGGAGCGACCCGCGATAAGGTGTCTTGGTGGCCATTGAAATAGACCAGGGAATTTTGAGCAGGTGCCGCCAATGGTACCAGGATGACACCTATTGCTGGAAGTTTTACCGTATCCTTTGTAAAGAAGACGATGATACGCGATCGCACCTGTCCTGACCCCAGTTTCTGGCTCGCTAATGCCTTCAGCTCCCCTACCTGACAACGAAGCGGGACGGTTAGAAGCCCTGCGGCGATACAACATTCTAGACACACCCCCCGAAGCTGGGTTTGATCGAATTACAGCTCTGGTGGCTCGTTTGCTGGATATGCCCATTGCCATCGTCTCATTGGTGGACGAATCGAGGGCCTGGTTTAAGTCGTGCTATGGGTTACCGACTCAGGCGGTGCAGCGGCACAGTTCCTTTTGCAGCCATGCCATTCTGTCTGACCAGGTCCTAGTGGTGCCCGATGTGCGGCAAGACCCACGATTTGCCCATCAGCCACTGGTCCAGCAGATGTTAGGCTGCTGCTTCTATGCGGGTGCGCCGCTACAAACCCAAGATGGCTTTGTCCTGGGTACCCTATGCGTACTCGACACCCAACCCCATGAGCGAATTAGCGCCGAGCAACAGGCGTTGCTGGCGGATCTGGCGGCCATGGTGATGGATGAACTGGAACTGCGTTTAGCGGCCCAGCGGGTGAGTGAAATTGATACAGCCCTGCTGGCGGTTACCCAAGGGGTAGCCACCGAAACCGGTGAGGCCTTTTTTGTGGCTCTGGTCCAACACCTGACCGTAGCGCTGGGGGTTGAATACGCTTACATTGGCCTACTAAACGGCGATCGCCAGGATCAGATTCAAACCGTAGCCGCCTGTGCCCGGGGTCAAGTTCTGGACAACTTTGACTATTTAGTGGACCACACCCCTTGTCGAGAGGTGTTGCGCCAGCGCCAACTGTGTTGTTATCCCAGCGGAGTTAAGAGCCAATTCCCGGAGGCACAGCTGCTAAGTCCCCTGGGCATTGATAGCTATGCGGCCATTCCCTTCTTTGATGCTCAAGGAGAGCCTTTGGGGCTGCTGGGGGTGATGGACACCAAGCCCCTGACGAATGTGCAACTCACCGAGGTGCTACTGCCCATTTTTGGCCTGCGGATTGCGACGGAATTTGAACGCTTAACCACTGATGTGGCCCGGCAGCAGGTGCAGCAAAATCTTGAACACCTAGTGGCTGAACGCACATCAGAACTCTTCCAGGCTAACCTACAGCTGCAGCGGGAAATTGCTGAGCGACAGCACACAGAAGCGGCCCTTAAAAAAGAGCGAGAAATGCTACGGGTCTTGCTGGAAAATGTACAGGCCGGCATTGTGGCCTGTGATGAAACCGGGCTCTTAACCCTGTTTAACCAGGCGGCTCGTGACTTTCATGGCTTATTGGAGCAACCCTTGTCGCCGGATCAGTGGACTGAATACTACGACCTCTATCAGCCCGATGGTAAAACACCCCTGACGAAAGCATCAGTGCCCTTATTTCGGGCGTTGCGCGGAGAGCGGGTGGATGGCACCGAGATGGTGATTGCCCCTAAGGGAAAACCGGCTCGCACCGTGCTGGCCAGTGGCCAAGTGATCGCCATCAACGATGGTCCTTGCCACGGGGCCGTTGTGGTCATGCACGACATCACCGAGCGCAAGCAGATGGAGAATGCCCTGCGGGCCAGTGAAGCCAGACTGTCTAGCATTTTTGAAACGATTCCCGACGGCATTTTGATGTTTGACCGGCAGGGCAAGATTGTCACCGCAAACTCGGCGGCAGAGGACATTTTAAGACTCTGCCGCACGGAGCTAACCGGCCGAACTTACGATCAAGTCAATTGGGTGATGATCACCCCAGATGGCGATCCCCTGGTTGATGCAGAGTTAGCCTTTAGCCAGGTAATGCGCACTAAACAGCCGGTGTATGCGGTAGAACTGGCCATGACCCACGCCGATGGCACAGCTGTGACCCTATGCGTTAATGCCTCTCCGTTGCTGGATACCGATGGCCAACTCACTCACATGGTGGCGTCCATTAGCGATATTACCGAACGCAAACAGGCCGAACTAACGCTGCAAATCTCAGAAGAGCGCTATCGCTCGGTGATTGAAACGGTGGCGGAGGGGATTGTGCTGCAACATGCTGATGGCACTATCTTTACCTGTAATGCCAGTGCAGAAAACATCTTGGGTCTCACCGCCGATCAAATGATGGGGCGTACTTCTCTGGATCCTCGCTGGGCCTCCATCTATGAAGATGGCTCCCCCTTTCCGGGGGATCAGCACCCAGCCATGGTCACCCTGCGCACGGGCGAGCCCCAGTCTAATGTGGTGATGGGGGTCCATAAACCTGACAACAGCCTCACCTGGATTTCGATCAACACCCGTCCCCTGTTTAACCCGGACGATTCAGCCCCCTTTGCGGTGGTGGCGTCGTTTTTTGATATTACTGATCGTAAACTGGCCGAGGCGGAGCGGGCTCAACTGATTCGCGAGCAGGCGGCCCGTCTAGATGCTGAGGCGGCTCAGTTCCGAGCCGCTCTGTTGGTGGATGTCAGTACTCTGTTGGCCTCATTGCTCAACCATACCGAAACCCTGCAACAGGTGGCCGATCGTGTCGTCCCGTTCTTTGCGGATTGGTGCATGATTGACTTGCTACATCCCACCCATGGCCTAGAGCGAGTGGCGATCGCCCATTCGGATCCGGCCAAGGTAGACCTGGGCTGGCAGATACATCGCCAGTATCCCCAATCCCTTGACGATGCAGAAGGCGCCCCCAAGCTTCTGCGTACGGGCCAAACCAGGCTGGTGCCTAGCATTGAAGCAGCGGCCCTGGAAGTGGTGGCCCAAGACCAAGGGCACCTGCGCCAGCTGCAAGCTTTAGGGCTCAAGTCCTGTATTGTGGCCCCCCTGATTGCTCGGGGACAAGCGCTGGGGATAATTTACTTTATGATCGCAGAGTCGGGTCGCCGCTATGTAGCAGCTGATTTGGCCCTAGCCGAAAATATTGCCCACCAGATCGCGATCGCCGTCGATAACAACCGTCTCTACCAGGCCGAACAAGTTGCCCGCAGCGAAGCAGAAGCGGCTAATCGGATCAAAGATGAGTTTTTGGCGGTGCTGTCTCACGAACTGCGGTCGCCCCTCAATCCTATCTTGGGATGGTCCCAGCTGCTGCAAAGGCGGCAGCCTGATGCCGCCACCCTGACCCGCGGCCTAGAAACTATTGAACGTAACGCCAAGCTCCAAACTCAACTGATTGCCGATCTACTGGATGTCTCGCGAATTTTGCAGGGTAAGCTCAGCTTGGAGGTGGCGGCAGTTCGTTTGCAAGCTTTGATCGAGGCGTCGATGGAGACCGTGCGCCTGGCGGCAGAAGCCAAGCGGATCGAGTTGCGGCCTCAGCTTGACCCATCTGTGCCCCCTGTGCTGGGGGATGCTGGTCGCCTCCAGCAGGTGGTGTGGAACCTGTTATCCAATGCGATTAAGTTCACCCCAGAGGGGGGCCTTGTGACCATTCGCTTGGGGCTGATCTGCTCGGATAAGAGGGTTAATCAGGCCGAGATTACGATCACCGATACCGGGAAAGGCATCGATCCAGCCTTTATTCCTTATATTTTTGAGCGGTTTCGCCAAGCTGATAGCAAAACCACCCGTAAGTTTGGCGGTTTGGGCCTGGGGCTGGCGATCGCCCGGCAACTGGTCGAATTGCATGGGGGCACCATTGCTGCCACCAGTGCTGGCGACGACCAAGGGGCTACCTTCACCGTGCAACTGCCCATCGCCCGTAGCCTTGACTTCGCCCAGGCTAGTGATGGCGGCACACCCCAGGCTGATGGGTCTCATCAGGCTGCCACCTTAGGGGATATCCGTATTTTAGTGGTTGAAGACGAGGCAGATGCTCGCGACCTACTGGTGTTTGTGCTCCAGCAAGCCGGGGCAGAAGTGACTGCCGTATCCTCTGGTCACCAGGCCTTACGCACTTTGCCCAATCTAACCTTCGATGTTTTGATTAGCGATATCGCTATGCCCGATATGGATGGCTACACCCTAGTCAAACAAGTGCGTAACCAACTGGCCGCCCTTGGGCGGCAATCTACCCCTAAGGCCATAGCCTTAACAGCCTACGCTGGAGATATTAATCAGCAAAAAGCGATCGTGGCTGGATTTGAGCGCCACCTTAGCAAGCCGTTTGAGCCCGCTGATTTGATTGCCGCGATCGCCAGTTTAGTGAATTGACAGTAGTACAGCATATTCCTTAAGGCGGGAGGTTATGACCGTAATCAACGCAATTTTTCTAGTCCCGATGGTTCACTGTAGTTTCTAATAATGTAGCTACCTTAGACAGCAACTGATCACATTCAACCGGTTTACGAATGAAGTTGTCAGGGTCTAGTGCCAATTGCTGATCAGTGTAAATATAGTCATGGGCTGTTACCATCAAAATAGGAATAAAACGCAAATCTGGATTTTGACGAATCTTACGAGTCACTTCATAGCCATTCATATCAGGCATCATCACATCCATCAAAATCAAGTCGGGCTGAAAGTTCTCTACCTTAGTTAAGGCCGTATCACCATCGGTCGCAGTTTCCACCTGATAACCCTCTGTTTCTAAGACAGTTTGGAGGAAAAAGACATTGTCATCGATATCATCGACGACCAGGATTTGAAAGTCAGAGGGAACGCACACGGTAGAAAATCTGTAGTAAGCCTTGGGTTTCTACAGCTTAATCGATCAGCGTTTATACTCACCTCACACTTCAGACACAGATTGATTTCAGGATAAGTTCTAGAACAAAGGGGTTGATAAGTGTCGAATCAACTGCCTACAACGATTGCCAGTTGACCAGACTATTCTAACCAAGGATCTAGGAGTCGACTGTCAGAGGATGGCACAGAAGCAATCGACCTAAAGCAAGGATAGTTCCACAACGCCAGCGATCGCGCTAGCCAGGGCCGCAACCATAACATAACGGGTTGGCACAAACGGCTTACGACGCCGGGCCCGTCGCTTTAAGGCCCCGTAAATGTGGGGCGCACCCAACAGAAAGAAGAGAATACCCAAGACGCTGACTCTGGCAGGTGACTGACCCAGATAAGAACTGCTTAGGTTGGCTAGCATAGCAAGAATCCAAATTCGTCAAATACGATCGGTCAGTAATGCTCTA
>SLIY01000029.1 GCA_007135385.1 Leptolyngbyaceae cyanobacterium CSSed165cm_216 | reverse complement strand
GGGCCGAGATGCGCTTCCACAATAGCCAGCGATTGTTCTGCTAAAGAAGTCGCTTCTTGGTAATGACCCGCCTGATACAACAGCTTGATAACTTGCTGATGCAGTTGGATGACCATAGCTACATCTCCCTCTTGGGCTGTAGCTCCCTCTTGGGCTGTGGCAACTCGCCACGTCAGGCGATATGCCCCTGTGCCGCCAGCCTGATAACTATTGGCAACAATTGTGTAGGTGCCAGTTTCCGGTAGGGTTAGCACTATTCGCGCATGAGTACCTTCACCGCCGTCATCATCCACCGCAACAGTATCCCCGTTCGGATCAACCAAAATCAAGTAAGTATCAAAATCATCGCTGACCAGATCAATCGTTAACGTTTCTCCGGCCTTTCCTTCAAAGGTATGCAGGTTATAGTAACTGCCATCTTCTAGCTGGTCTGAGTTGTGGTCAAGGTAACCGACTATAGTTTGTTGAGTAGGTGCTGCCAGTTGTTGGGTGACCAAAACTGGAGCCGCACTGACTCCTACATTGGCACCACCCATTAAAACAGCGCATAGGCTGGTTAGGGCAATGGACTTCTGCCAACCAGCAACCGGGCTGACCATCATTCATTCAGCTGGCCGTATCTGCCAACTCCTCGCAACAGCGTTATAACGTAAAACTCCTGCCAACTCAATCCTAGGCTGGGCTCTTTTGGCGGCCATAGCGATTGAAATAAGTATTTTCAAATTGTCAGAAAACTTGCTGCTTGACCATGCTCGGAACAAATCCTGCTCCAAAACAATGACAGCTACCAATTTCGGAGGGCTTGACTGGTGAAAGCGCTCTACTACTTAAATGATAATTACTTTGGCGGGTGACCAGTTCCGTTTCCTGTTCGGCCCTGAGCCAAAACACCTGCTCGTACTCGCTCTGGTGGCGATAGACGTACTCCATAGCCGTTTGGGTTTTGCCAATGCCCCCCAGCCTCGACAGGGCGGCTCGGCCTCGGCTGGTGAGGGCGGTGTGGATGGCGGCTAGTTGGTCTTCTCTGCCGGTGAAGAAGGGGTTGCGGGGAAAGGGTAGCGATAGAGTTGTGCCAGGAAAGGCGACGGCGTCTGCCGTGACTCGTTCTGGCTGGGGTACGGCCTGAGGAAAGCTGGGACGGGTATCGGGTTTCCCCCGTTCCTGAAGTGCCCCGAGTAGTAGGGTTTCGGCTTCAGCCTCAGGCTTACCTACCAGATCCACATATACCAGGGGGGCCAGCATCCCGGTGGGTTGGCAGGGGGCGACTTGGATCGGTAATAGCTTGCGCTTTGTACTGGTGGGATCTTGCTTAAAGGCCGCGGCCCACTCAGGCTAGGTGTAGAAGGCATTGAGGTAGTTTTCTGACAGGACAGCAATGGTGCGGTGGTCAAAGACCGGCCCTGAGGGGCCATCGCAGTTCTGAGCCGCCCGCTGCATGTCCAGGATAAAGTTGCCACCGGGGCGAAAGTCCCAGGCCTGGATGGTGACCGTATAGCCGTTTTCCTCCAGCACCCAGGCAATCCATTCAGCCCAGGTGGCATCGGCACTGTTGTAGCTGATCAAAAAGTCTGTTGAGTCTGGGGTCACGCGGCCTCTCCTGTTGCCCGTATCGTGTATATACATCTCGGCCCTCACCCCCAAGCCCTCTGGGCAGGCTACGCCAACAGTCCCCCTCTCCCAAAAATGGGCGTAGCTTGCTTCCCGAAGAGTGGGGGAGGCCAGATAAGGCTTTCCGGCTCCCCTTCTCCCGTTCTGGGAGAAGGGGGTGGGGGATGTAGAGCTTGCGCTTCCCGCAGGGTGGGAAAAGCCCTGGCGGCAAAGGTTCTGGGACTTATGTGTACACAGTAGCCTGTCGCCAGTATCGCGGTCATCGAGTTGCAATTATCGACCCGTAAGGGGAGTATCCTTATGCCAAGCTGACAGCGGAGACTCATCTACTATCTAAGCAACCATTAGCCAATGCGTCACCTTTATTTTCTAGTACCGGGTACCAGCCAGCGCTTTCACTGCGGCGGGCTGTTTGCCGAACTCAAAACCCTGAAGTTGGCCCAGCAGGTGTGCTCCGCCGAGGTGGTCACCTACGACCAGCGAGAGCCCGACAGCCTATTTCTGGACGACCTCCTCCAGCAGCCCCATTTAGACAACCATATTTTTGTGATCAGCTGGGGCTTCCACATTCCCCGCCTGGTGAAACGCCTGCGGGGCTACCCCGTGGTCTACCACGCCCACAGCAGCGGCTATGGGTTCAACCTACCGGGGGATATCCCGATTATCACCGTCAGTCGCAACTCCATGGGCTATTGGGGCCAAAAGCGACCCACGGGGTTGGTGTATTATTTGCCGAACCAGATTTCGCCGAATTTCACCAACTGGCAGCAGCCCCGCGACATCGACGTGCTGGTGCAGGGGCGTAAGTCCTCGAGTTATTTGCTGAATCAGCTGGTGCCTGCCCTCGCATCCCACTGTAATGTGGTTACGTTAACAGGCTTTGTGGACGACCTGGCGGCCCTGTTTAATCGTAGCCGCGTCTATCTTTATGACTCGGCGGAATACTGGGCGCTGAGCCGGGTGAGTGAGGGCTTTGGCCTGCCGCCGATGGAGGCGATGGCCTGTGGTTGCCAGGTGTTCACCAGCGTCAATGGTGCCCTGGCAGACTACCTGGACCCGGGGTTTAATTGCTACAAGATTGGGGTATATTCGGTGGCTTACGATCGCGATCGCATCCTCACCGCCCTGCACACCGCTAACCCCCTTCGTATCCCCCCCGCTGATCTAGCCCCTTACCGGGCCGAGGCCCTGCTACCCCGATTGCACACTATTCTCACGGAGATCAACGCCTTTTTCGACCACCGGGCCAAGCACCCCGGCGATATTCCCGATCTCACCCAACCTCGCCTGGCCCGTCTCTGGCTACAGCGCACCGCCGCCAAGATCAGCCAAAAGCTGAGTAGACGATGATCCCAGGTTGGGTATTCCGCCGCTTGGCAAAGGCACAGTCACACGAGAGAATGGAGTCATTGTACTCTTTGACCTTAGGCTGTGAATAACGCACCTGTACGCACGGTATCCGACGCTAAACGGGACTTCTACACCCATCACACCCGTCCCATCAACTC
>SLIY01000381.1 GCA_007135385.1 Leptolyngbyaceae cyanobacterium CSSed165cm_216 | reverse complement strand
GGGGGGGGGGGGGGGGGGGGGGAGTGGGGGAGTAATTGATCGTAGTCCTTCTGCCTTCTGCCTTCTGCCTTCTGCCTTCTGCCTTCTGCCTTTCCAGTAAATACTGTGATCAAATCCCGTAGATCCGCGTCAGTGACGGTCTCGTCTAGGGCCACCACCAGGGTATTGGCATCCAGCACCCGCAGGTTGATGCGGTGGGCGGCAGCCCGGCTGAGAATTTCGGCTTGGCGATCGCCGACGCTGACCCGCAGGGTATCAAAGTAGGGGTGTTCTCCCAGGGAGAAGCCCGCGGCGGTAAGGGCGGCGGCCAGGGTCTGGCTGTACTGGTGAATGCGGCTGGCGATCGCCCGCAGCCCCTCGGGGCCATGGTAGACCGCATACATGGCAGCCATAATCGCCAGTAGCACCTGGGCGGTGCAAATGTTGCTGGTGGCGGCGTCCCGACGGATGTGTTGCTCCCGGGTTTGTAGGGCCAGGCGTAGGGCGGGGGTGCCGTAGGTGTCCTTAGACACCCCCACCAGACGACCGGGCAGCTTGCGGGCATAGGCACTGCGGGTAGCAAAGAAGGCGGCGTGGGGACCGCCATAGCCCAGGGGCACCCCAAACCGCTGACTGTTGCCCACCACAATGTCAGCCCCAAATTCACCGGGGGGCCGCAGTAGGGTGAGGCTGAGGAGATCAGCGGCGACGGTGACCAGGGCTTTGGTGGCGTGCACCTGGGTAATCAAGTCTTCGTAGTCATAGATGGCCCCATCGGTGGCCGGGTATTGCAACAGCACGCCAAAGACCGGGGTAGCAACGTCAAACTGGCGGTGGTCACCCACCACCACCTCAATGCCCAGGGGCAAGGCCCGGGTTTTCACCACCTCAATGGTTTGGGGATGACAGACCTCAGATACCCAAAACGTTTTGCAGGCCTTGACCTTACGAGCGTTAAAGGCCAGGGTCATGGCCTCAGCCGCAGCGGTGCCCTCGTCCAGCAGCGAGGCATTGGCAATGTCCATGGCGGTCAGGTCCGTCACCAGGGTTTGGAAATTCAGCAACGCCTCCAGTCGCCCCTGGGAAATTTCCGGCTGGTAGGGGGTGTATTGGGTGTACCACCCGGGGTTTTCCAGTACATTGCGCTGAATCACCGCCGGGGTCAGGGTGTTGGCATAGCCCAGGCCCAGGTACGATCGCCACACCTGGTTTTGGCTGGCCATGGACCGTAAGTGCGCGATCGCCGCCGCCTCATCCAGCCCTGTGGGTAAGTCCAGACCTCGCTGTAGTCGAATCCCCCCTGGCACCGTCGCCTCAATCAAGGCGTCCAGAGAGTCATAGCCCAGGGCAGTAACCATGGTGGCGATTTCCACCGCCGTTGGCCCCAGATGGCGAGCCACAAACGGACTCAGCGCCTCTCTACCATGGCTCTTGGAGGCCGCTACTCCGCCACTGGGGCTGCGAGAAGGCTGATCCACTGGACGATCAACGGTACTGGATTCAGAAAGGGGTTGCATCATACCGGCTGGCTCACTGGCTCCCATGGGGTCAACAAAGACCTAGCGCTGATCGTAGCGCTAGCCCTCTTTATAGTTTGAAACATTTAGGGCGTTTTTTCAGCAGGCTTCAAATGGCCGTTCCAGCCTTAACTCACTAACGATCCCAAATGGGCATGCAAAAACTCTTGCTCCCCATCGTCTACCCACCACTGGTTAATGTAGCCCTTAATCACGGGCTGGAGCGTAAAGCCTAGGGTCATTACCCCCCCTGGCCGATGAATCTGTTGGCACTCAATCAGGGCATGGTTCCACAGACGAGATAGGGCCTCTAGCACTCGCCGTTGGCTGTGCTGGGGGCATAGGCAAGCTGTCAGATCCTTAATCTCTAATGGTTCACCAGCAAGGGCTAACCAAACCAGTACTTCCAAATCCAGCGGTGTTAAACGACGACATTGATGGTCTAGCAGGTCCCACCCATCGCCAAACACGCGAATGTCCTGGTGCCAAAACTGACTCAAGTTTCCCCCAAATATCTGCTGAATGGTGACAGCCACCAGTTTGAGCCAGAGGGGATTGCCCCCATAGTAACGAATCAGTTGCTGCCAGGCTTCTGTTGACCCAGTCAACGATCCCACCGATTGCATCAACGGTTGGGCCTGGTGCTGCTCCAAACCCCTCAGACTCAGGACCCGTGTCGACAGAGCTGTCATTTGGGTTGCGGTCAGGGGTGACTCACGACTGGTAAGTAAACAACAGCTATGGTGGGAAAATCGGGCAATGTGGGCCAGCAAATCGCCATAGCCACCGTAGCCTGGACGATAGTGGTCCTGAAGACGGGAGGGAATCTTGCCTGACCCTAGCACAGCTTCAAAGCCATCCAAGACGATTAAACAGCGATGCTGCTCCATGGCGTTCAAGAGTTGGCGTATTGACAACGCTGTATCAGCCCCTTTAGGGGGTAAACCAAAGGAAGACGATGTCCTAACCAGCAGTTCCCTTAGCAGATCTGGTAAGGGCGGAGCATGCTCTAAACTACACCAAACGATATGTTCAAAGTCATGGTGCAGCGCCTTCACTAGGGCGATCGCCAGGGTTGTTTTACCGCTCCCCGCTAATCCTAAAATACTAATCAGTTGGCAGCGATCGCGCCCTGGGCCAGAATTTGAGTTATCCCCTAAGATCCACTGTCGAAGCTGTTCAAGTTCCCGAGTGCGTCCATAGACCCGGCTAGTCTCCCCAAGTTGGTGCCAATCCTGGCAGAACTTGCAGGGCGGATAGCGATGCTCCATCGGGACTTGCCCTAGGGCTTGCCGCTGCTGCCATCGCCGTTGCACCACAGCCCTCACATTTTTTTTGGTGATTTTCTCCCCCAAAGCCTTAGACAGCTGACGCCATAGACGATGTCCCACATCGCGGATGTAGTCATCATCATATTTAAATTCATAGGCTATCTGACGATAGGTTCTACATTCCCAGGCCTGTTGAAACACGAGTTCCTGGAGGGTATTCAGGCTGGAATCAAGCAACAGTGAAGATAAAAATAGCAGTGCTGTTTCAGCATTAAGCCGTGGCGTTTGTGGTAAAAGCGGCACATAATCCGTCATGGAACCAAGCTATTAGCAGCCAATCTCCGTCTTACCTAT
>SLIY01000046.1 GCA_007135385.1 Leptolyngbyaceae cyanobacterium CSSed165cm_216 | reverse complement strand
TGTTACAACGCCGAGCAGATTGATTTGCCAGGAGCGAGAGCTGGGCAAATCGGCGGATACGGAGAAAACAATCCATGACTATTACTGCAAGGCTCAACCTGGTCGGGGCGCTTTCCTGAGGCGGCGGAGCCAGACCCAACCGATGACGGCTATCACCAGCCAGAACCAACCGGTGATGGGCTGTAAGAATAGGAAGCCGCCCACCCCCAACATCGCCCCTAAGAGCAGCAACAAAGCGGCCAGCGCTCTGAGTAAATCGTGGCCTAAGGCCTGGGTCGGCTCTAGCCCTGTACGTTGTCGCTGTCGAGCCCAGCCAGGGCCGCCAGGGCGCACCTTGCTGTAAAAGGCATCTAGGGTGGCATCGCTTTCTGGTGGTGTGAGCAGCATTGCTATCACCCAAATCACAGCGGTAATGGTGGCAGTGACTAGCAACCGCAGGCCAAAGTCGGGGATGGTGAGAATGGGGACGACGCTAGTGACTAGTCCTACCAAAAACCCAGCCAACATTGAGGCGAGTTCGGCGGCCGCGTTGATCCGCCACCAGAACCAGCGTAGGATTAGCACCAGCCCCGGCCCGGTGCCAATGGCAATCACGAGGCGAAACACGGTGGTTACATCTTGGGCATAAAAGGCGGCGATCGCCCCTAACCCCGTCACCACCACCGACGCCAATCGTCCGGCCAGCACCAGCTCCGCCTGGGGGGCACTGGGCCGCATAAACCGACCATAGAGGTCATTGGTCAGATACGAGGCCCCCCAGTTAATCAGGGTTGACACCGTACTCATAAACGCGGCAATCAGAGAGGCCACCACCAGCCCCAGCAGCACGGGGGGCAAAAAGTCCAGCATCAGCATCGGGTAGCCCAGCTCCCGGTCCTCCAAGTTGGGATAGATCACCACCGCCGCTAGGGCCACCACTACCCAGGGCCAGGTGCGAATCACGTAGTGCAAAATGTTGAAAAACCAGGCCGCTTTTTCCGCCTCCGCTTCATCCTTAGAGGCGGCCAGCCGTTGAATAAATTCACCACCGCCGTCACTGCGCCGAAAGGCCCACCACTGCAAGGTGACATAGGCCAAAAAGGTGCTAACGGTAATGCCAGCGGTTTCACTCCAGCGGTACCAGCCGCCGGGCTGTCGCTCTAGGGGCACAAAGGCCAACAGATCAGTGCCTCCGGTGGCCTGAACTTGCTCAATCAGGCTGCCCATGCCGCCCAAATTCACCACCGCCGCCACCGCTACCACGATTGCCCCAAACAGGGCCAAAAAGAACTGAAAGAAATCGGTGGCCACCACCCCCCACAGGCCGGAGAATCCAGCATAGAGCAGCACCAGCAGGCTGACCCCAATCACGCTGAACAGCTTCAGGTTGTCCCCCGGATCCTCTACCCCAAAGGCCTGCCAAACCTGCAGGGCATCCACCACCTTGACCATGGCCAGCATGGCATAGCCAATGCCGATGCAGTTGATCGGCACGGCAAACAAAAAGGCTTTGATCCCCCGTAACCAGGCGGCCATGGCGCCGCCGTAACGCAACTCTGTCAGCTCAGCATCGGTAATAATTTCCGATCGCCGCCACAGCCGAGCAAACACATAAATCATCACCACATGGGCGATGCCAAAGCTCCACCACTCCCAGTTACCGGCAATGCCCCGGTTACCCACGACTCCGGCAATGTACAGAGGGGTATCGATCGAAAAGGTGGTGGCGGCCATGCTGGTCCCGGCTAGCCACCAGGGCAGCGATCGCCCCGAGACAAAAAAGTCCACCAACCCACCGGAGGCCTTGCGGGACAGATAAAGCCCCAGGGCCAGGGTAAACGCTAAGTAGGCCACCACAATGGCCCAGTCGATCCAAATCACAAAGGATACCGCCAAACACCGCTGTTATCTTGCCACATTGGCTGACCCCGCTTCCTGTGACCTTGAACTAGCCTGTAGATCTGACCGTCAGCGACCAATAGCTAAGGAGATTTTCGAGCAAGAACATTCCTGCTTTAAATCAGCGATCATCGCTACTGTAGTGTGGGCATTGCCCCCCATTGAATTGGGGAGCATGTTTTCCAGAAGTCACTTAATACACGCAAGTCCCACTCAGGATCTGGAATTCTCTCACAGGCAGAACTCCAGGTCTGGACTTGGAGTTGGTTTAAACCAAAAAACCTGCTCGTAACCTTTAAAGCTGACCTATCATTAGCGCCAGGGCTATGCATAGGGAACTCTAATGGGGCAAGCTAATTAGTGTATCCCCTTGGCCCATGGGCTGCTCTTGATGTGGACTTGCCAGCTGTCATCAAGACTGTCCACCATGGCCACTGCATTATGTCATCTGCTAAGCCCCGTTGGTGTCGGGGAAGGACAATATCATGAAGCTGCGTCATATTGCCTTGTTAGTTGGGCTGTTGATCTTGCCAGGTCTCTATCCGACTGTGGTCTACGGTCAAGCACCGGTGGATGACCTGGAAGAGACGACCGATGTGGATATCATTCCGGAGACCCCTGAAGCCGAGGCTGACCTGCCTGAAGCGCCCACAGGCCCTTCGATCGTTGAGGTCTACAACCAGGGGGTAGAGCGCTATAACAGCGGCGACTTGAGTGCGGCCTTAGAAGCCTTTAACCAGGTGATTGAGCGTGATCAGGGGTTCGCCAACGCCTATATCTATCGCAGCTTGATCTACGCTGAGCAGGGGCAGTATGACCGCGCCCTGGCCGATATTAACCAGGCCCAGATCCTGGCTCCGAACAATGCGACAGCCTACACCACCCGGGGCATGCTGTACTATCGCCAGGGAAACCTTGAGCAGGCTCAGACCGACTTTAACTTGGCCTTAGAGGCTGATCCTGATACTGTCAATGCCTACTTGTATCGAGGGCTGATTGACACGCAGCAGGGTCGTCATGACCTAGCCTTAGAGGATTTCACGACGGCCATCGAGATTGATCCCAATAACCCATCTGCCTATGTGCTACGGGGCTTTGCTTGGGAGCGAATCGGCAGCTACTCTGAAGCCGTCAGTGACTTTAGTCGAGCCATTGAACTGAATAGTGGTCTGGCCAGAGCCTATATGGGGCGGGGAGTAGCCTACTATCACATGGGCATGTACGACTCGGCCCTAGACGACCTGAACC